>NZ_JAUBRC010000001.1:77460-231446 GCF_036701635.1 Microcoleus sp. N9_B4
ATGCCTGTTCCACAACCGGATTGATTTTTTGTGGGGAGTAGGGGTTTGGCACTCTTAGCCCGCCCTTAAAAGACTCAATCCTTGGGGACGAAATTAAGAGCAGCAGAATTCATGCAGTAACGCTGACCGGTAGGTTTCGGGCCGTCGTTAAATACGTGACCGAGATGAGCGTCGCAAACAGCGCACAGTACCTCGGTGCGGCGCATGAACAAGGTGTTATCCGACTCGCACTTGACATTTTCTTCGCTAACTGGAGCGTAGAAACTCGGCCAACCGGTACCGGAATCATACTTGGTTTCTGATTTAAATAGCTCTGTTCCGCAGCAAATGCACTTATAAGTTCCGGGCTTTTTGTTGTCGTGATACTCGCCGCTAAAAGCTCTTTCCGTTCCTTTTTTGCGGGCAACTTTGAATTGTTCAGGCGTGAGTTGCTGTTGCCATTCTGCGTCGGTTTTTTGAACTTTTTCAGTCATGATTTGATGTTTGGTTAATATGTATTTAGCTGTTGAGTTTTGACGGTTAACTGTTGAGTCTTGACGGTTAACGGTATATTGCTAGTTAACTCATGCTTCCATTAATATTAACCTAATTGGCTCGATATGAACATACCAGGGAAAAGGATTGTCCTTAATAGCCCTCCACTTTTCCTTGAAAACTTCGGCTTGCAAGTGATAATCTTGGGAATTATTGGGAGGCGAGTGCAATTTGAGATATAATGTCACCCGGTGCGGAGTTTCCACGGTCGAGGCGATCCAACAAGCAAAAGTATTTTCACGATCGCACCCGCTAACAAAACTCAGTTGATGAGCCCGAATTCCCACAAAAACTAGAGATTTGGGAATTGGTTCGACTACCGTCAGAGTACAGCCCCAGTCGATCGCCTCCACGAGAGTTTCTGCGATCGGTTTAGCGGCACAGAAGTTCTTACAGCCCGTCAACTGGGCGACAGTGAAATTGCCAGGGCGATCGAAAATGTTCTCTTTGGTATCAAAGGCGATCGGCTTTCCCTCTGCCAACACCAATAGATTTTTGCACACCCGGTAAACTTCCTCTAAATTGTGGCTGACAAACAAAGTAACGCCCCGATAATTAGCCAGAGTCTGCATTAACTCGCGTTCCAGTTGACTGCGTAAGTGAGTATCCAAAGCAGAAAACGGTTCGTCTAACAGCAGCAATTCGGGAGAAGGGGCGATCGCCCTCGCCAAAGCCACCCGCTGCTGTTGGCCCCCCGAAAGTTCGTGCGGGTAGCGGTTTTCCAGTCCCGACATTTGCACCGAAATTAGCTGTTCTTTTACCCGAAGTTTTTGCTCGATTTCAGATAAATGCTGCAAGCCAAACGCAATATTTTGAGCAACAGTCAGGTGAGGAAATAAAGCATAGTTTTGAAACAAAAAACCGATCCGGCGGTCTTTAGAAGCTACATTAATACCCTGTGCTGAGTCAAATAAAACCCTGCCATTGACTGCAATTTTACCGCTGCTGGGAGTTTCCAAACCAGCGATGCAGCGCAGAGTCATGCTCTTACCGGAACCCGACGCGCCCAAAATTCCCAGCACTTCCGGGCCGATATCGAAGCCGACATCCAAGGCAAAGCTGGAAAGAGGTTTAAAAATGCTTAAACAAAGTCCGCTTTCCGGTTGTTGTTTTTGGTCTTTTGTGGTAAGATAAAACGCGGTTTTGGGAATATTAGATGGCAGTCTGTGGCTCGAATTCGGTTTGGGCGATCTCCTTTGTAAATCAGTCCAAAAATTAACAGCAGTTAGCACGCTCAAAGAAAGACTAAGAACAATCAAAACCCAAATAGCAGCTTGCCTCATATCCCCTGCTTCCACAGCAAAATAAATTGCCATCGGGATAGTTTGAGTTTGTCCGGGAATATTCCCCGCTAACATCAGCGTCGCGCCGAATTCACCCAAAGCGCGAGCAAATGCGAGAATAGTTCCTGCTAAAATTCCCGGCCATCCTAGCGGTAACATAATCCGCCAAAAGACTTGCCACTCCGAGGCTCCCAAAGTTCGAGCAGCATTGAGAAGATTGGCATCAATTTGCTCAAAAGCTCCCAAAGCAGTTTTGTACATGAGGGGAAATGAGACAACTGTGGCAGTAATGGCGGCGGCTTGCCAAGTGAAAATTATAGTTAAGTCGAATTGTAGCAAAAATTGCCCGATCGCCCCATTTCTCCCAAACAGCAGCAGCAGCAAAAATCCCACTACTGTCGGCGGCAAAACTAAGGGAGAAATGAAAATCCCTTCAATCAAAGCTTTACCTCTGATGCGAGTTGAAAGCATCCACCGGGCGGCGGCTATTCCCAGAAAGAAAGTAAAAAATGTCGCAATTGCAGATGATTTAAGAGAAATCCAGAGCGGAGATAAGTCAAATTCCATATTTGGGATTAACTATCGCAGTCTTAAATGATTTGTGAAGGAGTTTTTTTTAACGAACCGCGAAGACGCGAAGAACACGAAGGAAGAGAAGAAGGTGAAGAAGGGTTTATGAATATTTATAATTTTTACGCCTAATTATCGAACTATCCCAAATCCGTATTTCTGAAATACTATTTTAGCCCGATCGCCCGCCAAAAAGTCAACAAACGCTTTCGCCGCAGCGGGATTGCGGCTGTTTCTGATAACTGCCAGCGGATAAACAATGGGCGAGTGCAAATTTTCGGCAGCCGTTAGCAGCACAGTTACTTTGTCGGAGGCTGTGGCGTCAGTCGCATAAACTATGCCAGCATCAACGTTACCGCTTTCGACAAATGTCAGCACTTGGCGGACGTTATTTCCTAGCACTAATTTTGGCTGGAGTTGCTGCCACAATCCAAGCTTAGTTAACATTTCCTGAGCGTATTGGCCCACAGGTACGCTCTTGGGTTCGCCGATCGCAATTTTCTTGATTTTGGCATCTGTCAACTGTTTAAAATCGCTCAAAGCCAAGCCGTTTTTGGGGGTAATCAAAACTAGGCGATTTGTTAGCAAATTGCGGCGCGTGTCGTTAATTAGCAGGTTAGATTGCTGCAATTCGTTCATTTGTTGTGTAGCGGCGCTTAAAAATACATCTACTGGTGCTCCTTGCTGAATTTGCTGTGCGAGGGCGCCGGAAGCACCGAAATTATAAATAATAGTAAAATTCGGATTACTGCTTTGATAAACAGTTTTGATTTCCCCTAAAGCTTTCGAGAGACTGATAGCAGCGGATACGTTTAAGGAGGTGCGCTGCAGCGTATCGACTGAGGAAAAGTTATTAAATAAGTTCCAACTAATTAGCAGTGCTAGCATGAAGGCGACTGCGAGAATTAAGTTGGGAATACGTCTACTTTTTAAGTTCACAGAAAATTGTTTTGAATCTTTTTACTCCTTACCCGACTCTGCCTGGTAAAGCAGATGCGGAGGGTGTACCTCGAATTTGCCTCCACTCTTTGACGAGGCAGAGCCTCTGGAGATAGGTTCCCAGGCACAGCCAGGGAACCAGTTAATAATTAGTGCCGGAACGTTAATTTTAAATCTGCCTATGCTCGCCATTTGACGGAACAGCCTATCGCCTCTGTAGTTGAAGGCTCAACGGTTTGACTGTTGAGCAATTGGTCGATCGCACTTCGCAGATAAGAGACCTGCACCGCCGCCGGATCGTCAGCGTTGTCGTCAATTAAACCTTTATAGCGCAGTTTGCCGTCTTGGTCTAACAAAAAAACCTCCGGCGTTTTAGAAGCCCCAAAACTTTCAGCCACATCTTGAGCAACATCTCGGATGTACGGGAAGTTGAGTTGATTGTTGGTGGCAAAAATTTTCATGTTCTCAAAACTGTCGTCGGGATACTGGTTTGCATCATTAGCATTAATCCCGATTAAAGTAACATCTCGATCTTGAAAATCTGCTTGAAGTTCTTTCATACGATTGAGATACAACTGCACGTAAGGGCAATGATTGCACATAAATATCACCGCAATCGCCCGAAATTTTTCTAAATATCGAGCTAAATGGTGAACTTCGTCGTCAACTCCCGGCAGTTCAAAATCGGGAGCGTAGCCGTTAATGGGAGTACCCGTTGTATCAACTATTAAACTCATGTTTTCAGGAGGTGAAGAGCAGTATTTGCCAGCATGAAAGATGAAACTGTCAGCACGAATAAAATTGGCTGTGGTTTGGCTTTAGCTTAATTCTAGCCTTGCCAACAGCCTATTGTGATTCGTACTTCGCGATTTATTCCTCGCCTGGCTTTAGCCAACCTTGAGCCAGAGCTTGGTATCCAATAAGTTTGTATGCTAATTTGGCGGCGGTAAATTCTGAGACTACAGAATCTACAATAGGTGCTAATTCCATAATGTCACACCCGATTACTTCGTAGGACTCGAAGACGCGACGCAAAAATCCGGTGAGGGAATACCAATTTAACCCGCCCGGTTCGGGTGTTCCCACCCCTGGAATTAAAGTCGGATCGATGCCGTCTAAGTCGATCGTCAAAAATACTCGCTTAGTTGTTATGCTGGCAATTGCCCGATCTGCCCAATCCGGTTGAGTAGCGATTTCTCTGGCTCGAATCACGTTTAGCTGTTTTGCTTTAATCAAGTCGGCTTCTTCCTTGCAGATAGCGCGAATCCCGATTTGCAGTGTCGGTAAGCCCATATCTACAACACGCCGCATCACGCAGGCGTGGTTGTGAATCGAGCCTTCGTATTCGTGTCGCAAGTCGCCGTGGGCGTCGATTTGCACGACTGTGAAAGGTTCATCCGGGTATGCTTGGCGATAACCTTCGACAACGCCGGCAGTGATGCTGTGTTCGCCTCCGAGGGAGATCACAAATTTATTTTCGGTGACTAGCTGGTAGACTGCTGCTTGGGTGACTTGCAGCATTTCTGAGGATGAAACTGGTTGCCTGTTGCGGGTATCGGCGATCGGCTCTTGTGTATAAATTCCGACATCGTAGCAAACTTCGGAATCCAATTCTTCGTCGTAGCACTCGAGTTGATGAGAAGCTTCTAGAAGTTTGGCCGGCCCGTTTTCGCACCCCCGGCGGTAAGTGGTGGTAGCTTCGTAGGGAATTGGCAAGATTACTACTTTGGCGGTGTCGTAGTCTGGTACGATTTCTGACCCCAGAAACGGTACGACTGCAGTGGAAACGATCGTTGGCATAAGGGAAATTTTAATACAGCAAAGAAGTCAGCAGGTTTAATCGTGACATAATATCGGCTCTAACTGCAAAGTCAGAAGGAAGAAGGAAGAGGGAAGAAGGAAGAAGGAAGAGGGAAGAAGGAAGAAGGAAGAGGGAAGAGGGAAGAGGGAAGAAGGAAGAAGGAAGGGTGAGGATTTATGCAGTGGGGGCCATCTCCCCGTGGTTGCCTCGAATTGCGATACGGTTTGTAGTAATGACTTGAGTTCTTTGCAGCCTTGCATTCATCTAAAATCTAAAATCTAAAATCGCATGACATCTTCTACTCCCACTTCGTCAACTGCTGTTGCACCTCAAACTTGGCTGTGGAAAGGCTTTCCCATTTGCTACCAGGCTGCTGGTTCCCAGGGGCCTGCGGTGGTGTTTGTCCACGGTTTTGGTGCGTCTTGGGGCCACTGGCGCAAGAATTTGCCGGCGCTGGCTGCTGATTGCCGCTGTTATGCGATCGACCTCATCGGTTTTGGCGGTTCTGCTAAACCCGCGCCCAAACTTGAGATTGACTATACTTTTGAAACTTGGGGACAGCTAATTGCTGATTTTTGTCGGGAAGTTGCGGGCGGGCCGGCTTTTTTGGTAGGAAATTCGATCGGCTGTGTGGCAATAATGCAAGCGGCTGTGGATTTTCCCGACATTGCTTCTGGGGTAATTTTACTCAATTGTTCCCTGCGGTTGCTGCACGATCGCAAACGCGCCGAATTGCCTTGGTATCGCAGTATGGGAGCGCCTATCGCACAAAAAGTTTTAAATGTCAAGTTGATAAGTCAATTATTTTTTAAACAATTAGCAACGCCAAAAACAGTAAAAAAAGTGCTTTTGCAAGCATATCGCCGTCCTGAAGCTGTCAGCGACGAACTGGTAAATATGCTGCTGGAACCTGCCAAAGACAGTGGCGCAGTCGAAGTATTTGTGGCATTTATCAGTTATTCTCAAGGCCCGCTACCGGAGGATTTGTTGCCGCGTTTGAGCTGTCCGGCTTTGATTTTGTGGGGGACAGATGACCCTTGGGAACCGATCGCATTGGGGCGAGAATTGGCAAAGTTTCCGGCTGTTGAAAAGTTTATTCCTTTGGAGGGAGTAGGCCATTGTCCCCAGGATGAAGCGCCGGAATTGGTCAATCCTATTTTACTCGATTGGATTAAAGGGCGATCGGTATTTACAGAAAATTAGTGCTTTTGCTCTTTTGGTGCTGGAAGAATTACTCGTTACCAGGCTCCAGCCTGGTAACGCTGATCGGGAGGCTCTGCCTCCATTTCCTTCCCAAGCGAGGCAGAGCCTCTAGATATGGGTTCCCCGGCTGGAGCCGGGGAACCAGTTAACCAGTTAAAACTTGATAGTTCAAACAAACAGGAAACTATCAGGAGTAAAGCCGCCTTGAATGACAGCTATTTGGTCAGATGTACCAGCCAAATTGATTGAGTTACCAACAATATTGTAGTCAGAAATACTCCCGCGTAACTGGATGCGATCGATTCCTTGTTGGAAATCCTGAATCAGTGCAACTCCTGTTCCCTGATAGTATGTCTTGGTGACATCACCGAGAACAAAAATATCTCTACCTCGACCCCCAATCAGTACATCGGTTTCATTGCTTCCCGGTGTAGCACTTGATGGATTGACTCCAATCAGGGTATCATTGCCGCGCAAACCTGAGAGTGTATCGTTACCATCCCCTCCTACTAAAGAATTGTTTTCGATGTTTCCGGTAAGGACATCTACATTCGGAGTACCTGTGACGTTAACGAAATTCTCTACCGTAAAATTCAGAGTGCCGATACCGGGTAGATTGTTAACAGCCAAACGATTCTGCGACAAATCCACATTAATAGAAGCTGTGCCGCTACCTGTCGAAGCATCGATGGTATTACTCTGTCCTAAAGGAGCAATTATTTGTTCTATATTTTGCAGGGTATCTGTACCTGCTGCGCCTTTATCTACAATACCTTTCGCCTCAAGACTAATGCTGCTGGTAAGGGAAAGATAGCTCATTGTGTCCGTGCCTAATCCTCCAATTATGGTATCTGTGCCGCTACTACCTAGGATGAAGTTATCTAAACTATCTCCGGTAATATTGTCGTTTCCTGCTGTGGTGCTAATACTGTTAGCTGGCGGAGGGGGTGGAGTTTGGTTTTGGGGAGGTAAAGCAGAATTCGTAAGTTGTGCGCCTTGATTTTGGGGAGGTGGGTTGCCCGGTGCGCCTTGATTTTGGGGAGGTGGGTTGCCCGGTGCGCCTTGATTTTGGGGAGGATTGCCTGGTGCATTGATTGAATTAGGAAATAGTGCTGGCATGATGTAATTACCCGGATTAGTTTTCTAAGTTTGAATCTGTTGTCAGGCTAAAGAAATGAGTTCTCAATCTGCCTTGGATTTAGTCTCTACAATCATTAAGTTGGTTGAATATGACATTTACCCCTGTCCTAGGATTACAGTTTTGTAATCTGGAGAAATTAGGGTTTTTCCGAATTTTGAGGTAAATTACGATCGCCCGGTGGGCGCGGTGGAATGCCCAAAATTTTAATCAACTCTGCTTCGGTGACTCCCAACTTTTTCGCTGCACCGGGAATATCTAAACGAGGACGGGGCGGTGGGCTGGGCGGGCGATTATTTTCAGTTGGCGGTTCGGGCGGTTTGGCGGGTAGGCCCAATGCTTCGATTAACTCGGCTTCGGTGACTCCTAATTGTTTGGCCGCAGCGGCAAAATCTATACGGGGCGGATGTCTGGGCGCTTGAGTGGGTTCGGGTTGGCTCTGGGCGAGTAGAGTATTAGAATTAGCTGTAGTCCGATCGGGAAAAGTCAAGCTGCTAAATCCCAGCAGCAAGGCTGTAGCAGGTAACGCGAGTAGTGAAGCAATTTTCATGAGAGTTACGATCGCCGACCTAAAAATGTTTGTAACTACATCACAATCCCCAAACATTACCTGCAACACTGCGGATGGATTACAGTTTTGTAATTTAAGTAAATCCCCGCTCGCGGTATAATCGCAACCTAATCGGTAAATCTATGAATGTTCTATACGTTGAAGATGAAGAAAAAATTGCCAATTTTGTTTGTATCGGCTTGAAAGAACAAGGTTTTGTGGTGGATTATTGCGATAATGGCAATGATGGCTACGATCGGGCGATGGATAACGAGTACGACGCGATCGTCCTGGATATTGTTTTGCCGGGAAAAGACGGATTATCTATCCTCAAACATCTGCGAAAGGCTGGACGCAACGTACCGGTGATTTTATTAACTGCTCGCAATGAACTCGACGATCGCATTGAAGGATTACATCTCGGTGCTGATGACTATTTAGCTAAACCGTTTTTTGTTGAGGAGTTAGTGGCTCGGATTTATGCTGTGGTACGGCGGGCTTCGGGCGGCGGGCAAAATATTCTAAGCGTTGGCCCAGTTAAGCTCGATCGCATTCTGCGAGAAGTTACTTGCGATCGCCATGCGGTAGAACTTACAAGCCGCGAGTTTAATCTGTTGGAATATCTAATGCGATCGCCCGGTAGGGTACTCACCCGCACGCAAATCCTCGAACATATTTGGGGTTATGATTTTAATCCGAATACGAATGTGGTAGATGTATGTATTCAACGCATTCGCAAGAAAATTGAACCGATCGGCGGTACAGGATGGGTTGAGAGCGTGCGGGGCGTTGGCTATCGGTTTCGCAAACCAGATTCCCCATCGTGAAACTGCAATCTTTTCGCTTTCGGATTACTCTATTATCTGCTGTTCTGGCAAGTGTTGCTCTGATTGGCTTTAGTATTGTTTCGTGGTGGTTGATTTACGATGCTAAGGTCAAACGTCTTGATGCTGAAATCAAGAATCAGTTAATCCAATCTACCCGCCCGCAATCGACGCAATGGGATGTTTATAGTGATTCTTTGCCCTCAGTTTTGGGCATGAATGATGGGGAAACAACCGCGGCTTTGCTGGTGACTGATAGAGATGGTAATTTGCTCTATCGATCGAGCCAGTGGCAAGATGGACTTGATGCTAATTCATTATGGCGATCGCTGCCCCAGCCCCCTCCAGATCCTGCCAGAATACCTTTTCAATTAGAACCTCCCCCTCCACCAGATTCACTCTATCCACCACCTCCCAATCCGCCACCTCCCGATCGACCAGATTCATTTTCACCGAGAGAAAGAAGACCCCCGCGCGATCGGCCTCCTCAATTCGATCGACCCAATTTTCCTCGAGTTTTCAAAGCTAAGCTAGCAACCCAGCGTACTAGCAGGGCAGTTTGGCGTGTGGGCGCGATTCATTCTCCTCAGACTCAAATAGCGATCGCTGTTAATTTACAAGCGATCGATCGGGAAATGGCATCGATTGGCAATATCTTTCTAATTTCTATTCCCGTAGTGCTGTTATTCGTAGCAGGTGGAGCCTGGTTGATATCGCGGAGTATTCTGTATCCCATTGGGCGACTCACGATCGCAATTCGCAATGTCACCGTACAAGGACTCGATCGGCGCGTCCCTGACGGAGCAACGGATATAGAGTTTGTAGAATTAATTTTTGTGTTCAATCAGATGTTAGAACGTCTAGAGCGAAGTTTTAAACAAGCTTCTCGTTTTAGTGGAGATGCCGCCCACGAATTAAAGACTCCTCTGGCAATTTTGCAAGGTCAACTAGAACGGGCTTTGCATCAAGTTGAATCGGGTTCTGAGGTGCAGCAAACCCTGAGTAATTTATTGGATGAAGTGCGCCGTTTGAGTGAAATAACCCGTAAACTTCTCTTACTCTCTCACGCCGATGCCGGACGTATGGGTTTACATTTGGTTGAGGTGAATCTGTCGGCTTTGCTATCGGAAATTGCCGAAGATATGGAACTGCTAGCACCGCATTTAGATGTGCAAATGGCAATTGCTCCCAATTTATATATCAAGGGCGATCGCGATTTGCTGGTGCAGGTTTTGCAAAATCTAGTTGGTAATGCGATTAAATATAATTTACCGAAGGGTTGGCTCAGGTTACAGGCTAACTGTCAGGGAAAAAGAGTAATTGTCAAAATTGTCAATAGCTCTCAAGATATTTCTTTGAGGGAGCGCGATCGTATTTTTGAGCGCTTCCATCGCGGTGACTCGACTCAGATCCAAAAAATAGAAGGATCGGGATTGGGGCTAAGTTTAGCAAGGGAAATCGCACGGGCCCACGGCGGCGATATCAAACTAGATGCAGCAATACTTGGTCAAACAGGGTTTATACTGAGTTTACCTGTGGGCGATCGCGATTAACCTTATAGCAGTGAAGCAGCTTAGCTAAGACTTTGGCTAATTCTGATTTTAAAGTTAATAGCTCCCTAGTCCATCAAAGACCTGTTTAGGATTAATGCTCTTGCTGATAAGTACAGCAAAATACCATTACAAAGATGCCAAAGAAAATGAGTGTCGGTTGAAAAGTAAGGACAAATTGCTCGATCGAGAGTGCGGAATGAAAGGGCTAACAGGAATACCCCCGATGCTGCTAATAGAACAAAGGGCTCACGTTTTTGCTGTTGATAGTGATATAGTCCAAGCCCTAGTAATACTAAAAATGCAGGAGCATAAGAAAGAGAACCGTTGAGAACATTTGTAAAATTATTGCTGAAGTTGCTGGCAAAGAAAAACCCTACGAGCAATCCTCCTGCATATCCATATTTCATCCTAACTACTTGACGGCTATAGAGCCATAAAAACCCAAGCTGAAAGAGCATAATAGGAATCACATCTAGTAATCTCGCCCATTGTGTCGCAAATGTATGAAATAGGGCACTTCCAATACCAATACTGGTGGCTAAAGTAATCAATATCCAAATACCGATGGCTACTTTTTGCTGTCGCCGAGTCAATTGAAAAATAGCCCATGCTGCAATGAGGAAAGAAATATTAGATAGAGCATTTAGTGGTTCACTCCATAAACCAGGCATGGTACGTTCGCAGTAAATATCGATGTAATCATTCATCTCATGTCACTGTTGGGAGAGTTGAAGCCATACTACAGCAAAAGCGTTAAAGTGAACCAAAAAACTTGTCTCAAATTTAATGACTTCCCCAATATCTCGCCATCGCCGTTTTTTAAAATATCGAATTACCCTGCTCATCAGTATAATCGTGATTATCCCTTTAGGTTACGTAGTGAGATTTTCTCGCGGCCCTGCACCGGAATGGTTCAACGACTCTTTTGGGAGCATAGCTTATGAGGTATTTTGGATTTTGCTGGTAGTTCTGATATTGCCGCGATTGTCCCCAATTAGGGCGGCTGTAGCTGTGTGTCTAGCTACCTGCGGAGTAGAGTTTCTCCAACTGTGGACACCTCCGTTTTTACAAGCAATGCGAGCTACTTTACCCGGAAGGCTGATTTTGGGAAATCACTTTAGTTGGTCAGATTTTATCTCTTATTTTGTGGGGAGTTTTTTAGGTTGGTTGTGGGTGCGGTGGCTTCATTTCACTTGCTTCCGCTTGTAAGTTGTACTGCCGTTAAATTGTATATTTCGATCACCCGATCGAAAATCGTCAAATTCTCTCCCCATCTCTCGAACACCATAGACAATCTAGATGCACAAAATATTAATGATATGGTTGGGGTTATTTTCACTTTAGCTAACCGATCGGGTTAACTTAGAATTGAGAATTTTTAGGAGTTGAAGTGGGAGCTATATTTCCGCGATCTCGCCATAGCAACAACGGAATGCTTAACGTTCCTAAAATCATTACAACTCCAGTCAGAATCCAAATTAGCACACGATTTGGGCGATAATCACCTCGCTCAATTTGCCAGAAAACTCGATTATAACGCCATGCTGCTAAGGCAATGACCGCAATCCCAAAAACGACCAGACTCAGCCCTAAAGTTTCTGAGTTGAAGAAGGGAGGGGAGGAAACTTCTTGCTGAGTCACTGTAGCTTGAAATTGACGGAGAAATAAACTGAACCGACTGATCGCAAATCCAAAACCAATTAAAGCGAGTGAAGTTCGTAACCATGCCAGAAAGGTGCGTTCATTTGCCTGATGTTCCCGCTGTCGGTCTATTTTAGCACCCTTGTTCATCAACCCTACCTTTATAAAATATCTTAAGCTTTCCCTCGTTGATTATTGTTTCAGTTGAGATTGCGGAGGGAAGTATCGCTATGGCGATCGTGATTGAGCATCACCAAAAAATATAGTATCAGTAAATCGACAAAAAAGCGATCGCCTCCATCTCTACCAACAGAAAATAAGAGGACACAGCAATGCTGTGTCCCTACAAATACCCCAGTTATAATCCAGTTTAAAAAGACTTAGCCGCCCCGCCGGACTGAGCCTTTTTCTCCAACCAATCCTGACCCAATCTGATTGTCACATCTGACTGCAAAGAACCGGTACTCTCAACCAGCACATCTCCAAAACCCAAAAACTGGCGAATCGCTTGAGCACCTTTAATATCGCCCTGTTGAGCTACTAGAGTAGTTACCTCCAGCGGTTCTGGCCAATCCTTATAAACCTGAACATTCCGATAACCGGCTTGAGTCAGAGTATTGACAAAATCTTCAACAGCCGATGGATCTCCGGTACTATCTTGAATCGCCACATTCAGAAAAGTCGAATCAGCATTCTCAATTGTCCAAGTATTTTGGCCGAAGTCAAAATGTTCCGCCACCATAGTTTCGATGGCATATTGGTCTGGCAACCAAAAACTTGCCTTGTAGTCCTTAGAATCGCTAAATTTGCCGGGAACCATCAACATCTGCACGCTAGCGCGATCGGTTTGAGTAGCAAAACCAGCCAAAGCTACCAATTCTTCTATACTCAAATTCGTGTCAAGGTGAGACTGAATCACCGACAAAATCTTCGGCAAGCGAGACAGCAAACCTACATTTACTTCCTGTTCCACAAAAGCCCGCATCAACAATTGTTGGCGCTGCACCCGCCCGATGTCGCCCAAATCGTCGTGCCGGTAAAGCAAATATTGCACGATTTGTTCGCCGTTGAGTTTCTGCTTGCCAGCCTTTAAATCTATATATAAATGCTGGCTTTCATCGGTATACTTCATGTCTTTAGGGACATTAATAGTAATACCACCAAGGGCATCTACCAAACTTTTTATGCCATGAATATTAACTGTGACATAGCGGTCAATTCCCACACCGCCCAGGAGTCCGCTGACTGACTTCGCTGACGAAGCCGGGCCACCGTAGTAATTAGCTTCGTTGATTTTCACCTCGCCCCTGCCTTCAACATAGGTGCGGGTGTCTCGCGGAATGGAAAGCACGCTTAACTTTTTATTTTGAGGGTCAAACCTAACCAACAGCATGGTATCGGTTAAGCCCTTAAAGGAGTTTTCCCAAACCTCGTGTCCGACATTTTTGTTGACACTTCCTTCGATGTCAGAGGTCAGAACTTTAAGTCCTAAAACTAAAATATTAACTGGCCGAGTCAGCTCCGGCATTTTCATGCTGAGCTTTGCCATGTCGCCTTGAGAAAACACCGCCGCTTCTTCAGGGCTCAACTTTTGTTGCTGAAGCGGCGTTGTAGAAAGGGAGACGGCTAGCAATGCTCCGGCTGTGGCTGAGAGCATGGCTACTCCAGCCAAACCAAAACCAAAACCCAGCCAGCGGCCTCGATGGGGCTGGGAAGCTTTTTTGGTGGCAGGTTGAGCAGTTGATTGTTGGATAGGGTCTTGATTAGGAATTTTTTGAGCTGGCACTGGCTTCCTCACACACAACAAAAATAAAAAAGATAATGGCAATATGTAGTATCAAGCTGAAGACGCAATCAATCAATAGGGTAGGGGCTTAAAATAACCCTAAATTATGATAAATGTTTGCCTACTACTTGCTCGGCTACGCGACTAATTCCGGGTAACCATAGCGGTTGACGCTTCCAGAGGCGAACCATCAGTCCCAGAGCAACGATGAAATAGCTGGTTGTTAGCAGGCTACTCATTAATAACATGGGAAGTGTCGGAGATTCCGCAGAAATCGCTCCAGCTTCTAAAAGAATATGTCCTAAGAGCCAACTAAAAGCAAGGGCAATTGCCAAGCGGCTGATGGCTTTGCGTTCGGGACTACCCTGACGGCGGTAAAGAGTCCACAGGGCGGGGAAAAAGCCGATGACTGGGATCATTAATACAAACAGACTGGCACGATCGAGTTCAGGATTTTCTAAGGGATCTGTATTTTTCATAAAAAAACTCGGTAAGTGGGAAACTCAGCGACTTCAGTCCTGAGAGGAAAACGACTCGGCGATTTCAATCGCCTTGAATCTTTCCCCTTTCGGGTTGGAGGGGTATGGTTGCCCCTCCGATGAGGTATGGTTGCCTCAGTCTCCCTTGCGGGGTAATGTTCGCCTCGACCTGGTTATCAAGGCTTGTTAGACCTGCGACACTGTTTCAGTGACTTTAAAACTGTTTAATCGCAGGTGACAGAGCCCAAAACTGGCGTCGCATTCGCCGGTGTCGTGACCTAAATAACGTCTCCTCTTGCGAGGGGTCTGGTCAGCATAGCTTGCTCGATTTCTCTTACAAGCGAGCGTGGCTTTAGCCCGCTCGTTACTGACAATTCGCTACTCAAAATTTGCAGAAGGTTGGGTTTTGCACAAAAGTTATTTGTTAGAGGGAAAATTGATCTCCTAAACCCAAATTCGGAGATCCGGGCTGGGGATATCGCCAAAATTGTCTGTCACAGGCCAAATTTTTCTGCCCTCCCAATCTCGCGACCGATCGTTGGCAAGTTTTCGACCCGGAGACCCGTATTTTGATAAACTGGATACAGCACAGCAGTCAGGAGAACAGACTTAGCCATGACCCAATCCCAAAAACCCATCGTTATTGCTCCATCCATATTATCAGCCGATTTTAGCCGTCTCGGAGAAGAGATTCAAGCTGTCGATCGAGCTGGGGCTGACTGGATTCACGTAGATGTGATGGACGGTCGCTTTGTTCCTAATATTACTATCGGGCCGCTGATTGTTGAGGCAATTCGCCCTGTTACTAAGAAGGTGATCGATGTCCACTTGATGATTGTGGAGCCGGAGAAGTACGTCGAGGACTTCGCTAAGGCTGGCGCTGACATTATTTCGGTTCACGCCGAGCATAATGCTTCGCCTCACTTGCACCGCACCCTCGGCCAAATTCGGGAATTGGGCAAAATGGCTGGTGTGGTTCTGAATCCTTCGACGCCTTTGGAGTTGATCGAGTACGTGCTGGAACTGTGCGATTTGGTGCTGATTATGAGCGTCAATCCGGGCTTTGGTGGTCAAAGTTTTATCCCGGCTGTTTTGCCGAAAATTCGCCAGTTGCGTAAAATGTGCGACGACAAGGGCCTCGATCCTTGGATTGAGGTAGATGGCGGTTTGAAGGGGAACAATACTTGGCAGGTTCTGGAAGCGGGCGCAAATGCGATCGTCGCTGGTTCTGCGGTGTTTAAGGCGAATGATTACGCAGCGGCGATCGAGGGTATCCGCCACAGCAAGCGTCCGACTCCTGAGTTGGCTGCGGTTTAATCAAAGATTTTTCGAGTTTTTCTGGTTTTTCTCGTTCCCAGCCTGCTTTGGCTGGGAACGCATTTTTATACTCGGTTTCCCAGAGTCACGAATTACTTATTTCGAGACAGATGCCAGAATGCTTTCCATCTCAGAAAGCTCGATCGCCCCGGAGAAAGTTTGACCGTTCATAATAAAAAATGGAGTCCCTTGAATGCCCAGTTGTTGAGCGAGTTGCACGTCTTTGGCAATGGCGGCTTCGGCAGCGGGGCTGTTGCGATCGGTGTTGAATTTATCTAATTTTAGATTGAGCTTTTGGGCGATCGATGCGTACAATGGCTCGCCTAAATCTTTCTGCCCTTCAAACAAAGCGCTGTAATATTCCCAGAATTTGCCCTGCTGGCCCGCCGCCCAAGCTGCTTTAGCTGCCGGTAGCGCTTGAGGGTGAATAGAAGTCAAGGGGAAATGCTTGTAAGCTAAAGTAACTTTGTCCTGGTGTTTTGCCATAAACTGCTTGACAGTATCGTGAGCGCGCGCGCAAAACGGACACTGAAAGTCAGAGAATTCTAAAAGTACAATCTGCTGCGAAGCTGAACCCGTGGTGGGAGAATCCCCGATCGAAGATTTGGGATTAGTTTTCATCTCCTGCAAAAATGATTCCTGCGCTGCTTTGAGAGACTGCTGCTGTTGTTGCTGGTACGCTTGTACCGAATCTAAAATTGCTTGCGGGTTTTCGCGGATAATCTGCAAGACTTGCTCTTTCAACTTGGGATCGACTGAATTGCCAGCCGCTGACTGGGCGGGGGAACAACCGATAAATACAAGGCAACCTGCGAGGAGTGCAGCCAAGCAGAAGGCTTGCTGGCTGCGGAGTTTTCGCCAAATAGTGGATACGTTCATCTTTTTTTTCTGATTCACGGCAACACTTAATCCTACATTTAATTTTGCGGACTGTCAGGTGTACCGCTGTTGACTGCTGTGCAGCTATTTTTATATGTGAGGAATAATTAGTAATATCAATTCTGGTTGCATCGGAATTAATATTACCCGAAATCAGAAAGCGGCAGTACCGTCTCCCTACAACTAATCGCGGTAGGGAAACGGCACTGCCGTGTCCTCTATATCATTCCGGCGCAGCCGGAATTGATATAATTGTAATCAAAAAGATTTGCAGTCAATAGTGCAAGTGTTTGCTCGATTATTTCCGGTTGTTGAGCCATTTAGCAGCAACTATTCCCAAAATACCAGCAACAACTGGATTTCCCAAAAACTTCATCAAACTCGGCTGTTCTGCCAGCACTTCTCGGAAAATATCCGGGTGATTGTGATAGGTGAACGAGGCCAACTTGGTAACATCGTCAGCATTCATGCGGCTGGCGTGGTGAGTAGAAAGTCCTAGCTGCTTTTCCAATTGGCGATCGTCCAATCCTCTCTTGCCCAAATGCTTGAAGAATTCCCGCGCTACATCGTCGCGTTCATTGGGCTTAATTTGGGCGATCGCCTTTTGCAATTCCGGTTCCAACTGAGCCGGCGGGAGGGAGTCGTGATTCAGGGAACGCCCAAATAATTGTTTGCGCTGAGCAGGCGAAGTTCTCTGAGCAAAATCGTCAAAGTTTTCGTAATCTTCACCCGTTGTCTCCGGCATCATTTCTCGATCGCCCTGGGCTAAATCGTTCATGATTTGACGCTTGTAATTATCGCTGCTACTCATGGTAACTCTCTTCCAATCTACACAACATTTCAGTCTTAAATTGAGATGGTTTCGCCTTCAAAAAACTGCGGAATATTAAACCGCCACGCGGCTATCATTTAAGATTGCTAACCAGGTCAAGACTTGTATTCAATCTGATTTGATTGCTGGTCGTACTTAGCAGTCAAAATCAGTTTTTTGTCAGGAGCGTAAACCAAAACACTTACATCCTGATTTGGGAAATTGCGGTGAAAACCTTGTGCTAAAGATTTCGCCAAATCTTTCACTTCAGTCGGACGGACTTGCGGGGTAATTACAACTCCCAATTTGTTATTGTCGCGCACGTAAGCATCCTGAACCAAGCCCTTAGCCGTCTTTGTTACCCATTGACCAAAATCTTGACCTGCGGCGGTATTGCCACGTTCTAGCTGCGCGTAATAACCCTGACTGCCGCCAATTGCTACAGGTACATCAGTCGGTTTTTGGGCTGAAACGCTGGGCGCGCAGGCAGTAGTAATAGCCAGCATTAATACCAAGAGTAAGCCCGCAATTATTTTGCGACTCTGCTGCAATAAACTCACCTTTTTTCCTCCCTTCTGAAAACAATCTGAATACTTGAAAGGGTCAGGTTGTTCGACCCTTTCAATTAGTATGAGGCTTAGTCTAGTTTCTTTTTGAGCTCATCTTTGACATCTTCGATGGCATGACCAGCTTCAGCTTGTTTTTGCTTGGCTTTGCCTTCTGCTTTATCCTTCGGGTCGCCAGTAACATTGCCTAGGGCTTCTTGAGCAGCGCCTTCGATGTTTTTGCCAGTTGCCTTTGCTCTATCTTCAACGCTCATGGGTTTCTCCCTATCTGTATCTAATTTGACATTTTTTACTTAAACTCATCATAGGTAACTAGGAGCTGCGTTGCACTCTACCTCTAGGAAGAAAGAATGAATAATAAATTGAATAGGGAATATGGAATAGGGAATATGGAATAGGGAATATGGAACAGATATTTTCGGTCTTGAACCAACTGCGACTTTCCTACTTAATTTTTGTTTTTTTACCTTTTAAGCTGTTGCGGCATTGAAATTGTATGTCAAAAAAAATAAAAGTCTTGTGGGGAGTAGGGGTTGGGCGTCCCGCCCGCCCTGAATATACAATTTAAATGCGCGACAGCTTATGCTGGTTGCAATGAAGTATAGCAATCCTAAATGATTTGTGTAATTCTTGTAGGGGCCAACCCCCCGTGGTGGCCCGCCTTGGCTGGGGTAGGCACTCTTGGTACTACCCATACATATTTTTACAACTGATTTAGGATTGCTATAGTTATCTTAAAAAAGATGGTGTATGGTCTCCCGTACACCCAAGACTGTTTTTTTAAGCAATAAAAAAAATTAATTTAAATTTTTTTATTTAATTCTGCCTTTTGCCTGCCCATGGCGAGTGTGGGCAAGACCACATTTTACCCACACCCTAAAAAAAAACCTATTAGTTTTAATCTATCTTGTGATGACATTCTTCATCTATTTTGTGCTGAAGTTCTTCTTTCAACTGTTCGACAGCGCGCATAGTTTGAGCATCTTCTTGTTTTTGCTGACCGAGAGCTTTTTCTGTTTCCTCGCCGAGCAATATTTCCCTAGATTTTGGTAGCGTGACTTGATTTTCGCTGCCCGTGTGGGTCGGGTTTTCTTGACTATTCATTAGTTTTTCCCCTATTGTTTGCACAATTTATTTTTAACAAGGGTACTTAGAAGTTAACCTTATATTGATCATAAGGGAAATCACGAAGGCTGCCCTCTGTCTGAAGGGAGATAGGGGCTGGTGAAGAGTTTTGAGTTTTGAGTTTTATAGTTAAGATAAATTACGGAAACTTCCATTAGCCCCAAAGGAGATAGGGGAAGGGGGTATAGTGCGTGAGATTGCTTGGTGAGTCGCAAGGCGCGGGCAGTGAATGAGTTGGGGAAAGGGGAGGAGGGGGGAGAATATTTCTGGGGCGCGATCGCCATAACTACCTTTTGTCGTTTGTTTGATGAGGCTGTTTCGACATCCTTGACATACTCCCCGACCGTCGCGGACGGAGATTCTAATTCATGGTTCATCTTTTTGAGAAAGGCTATATCTACTCGTTTTAATCTTGAAGTATACAGCGCATGAATCAAAGTTAAATGAATCTGTAACGATCGCACTTCAGAGACAATTGAAATTAAAATGTAGTATAAATCATGCAAATTACGATCGCCCTTCCCGACAATCTCCCCCTGACTGAAGCCGATGTGCGACTCGAACTCGCGATCGTACTTTAATCAGCACAGCCTCAGTCTCGATCGATCCGCTCAACTCGCTGTAATGTCTGTGGACGACTTCTACCAACTATTAATCAGCCGCCATATCGTCACTCCGCCCGCAGATCCGGATGACGAACCCGCCGAACTCGTCTTAGCCAGCCTCCGCACCTCCCTCCAGCAAATTAAAGAAGGCAAATTGCATCCTATTTCCGAACTGTGGGAGGGGATTATCGATCGCGTTTGAAAAAGCCACCCCATTCATAAAAGTTTGAGCATTTAATTTCAGAGTTACCACTGACAGATAGACTCGGGCTTGAGAGGACAAGTCTTGGGTGCGATCGGGTTTCCCCTGATGTGGAGCCGAGTCAGTTTAGTCAAGGATTGTAAGGGTTTGATGTCTCTGATTTTATTGCTTTCGAGGTTGAGCACAGTCAGATTAGTCAAAGATTCTAGCGGTTTGATGTCGCTGATTTGATTATTGTTGAGACCAAGCTCCTTCAGGTTAGTCAAAGATTCTAGGGGTTTGATGTCGCTGATTTGATTGTTGCTGAGGACAAGATGCTTCAGGTTAGTCAAGGATTCTAGGGGTTTGATGTCGCTGATTTTATTGCCAATGAGGATGAGCACAGTCAGGTTAGTCAAGGATTCTAGCGGTTTGATATCGCTGATTTTATGGTCATCAATCAGTCCGACTCCCGGGAGACTCGAAAGTTTTCGATCGGCGGCATCGCACTCAGTAGTCCCGGCTATCTTCAACAGCTCCTCAACAGTATGTTTAGCTTCGGGACTCAAATCAGCTTTTTGGCGACACCAATCGGCAAATGTTCGTCCACTGTTTCCCAGTTGCGGATCGGCGACTAACTTGGAAGGCTTATTTCCACATGATATTAGACCGATCGCACTTAAAGCAATTACTATCAACCTTGATAAATTCATATGTTTCTATGCAACTATAAATTTCATCATCTTGCATCTCTAATTTTCTCAATCGATAATGGCAGGTTGGCAAACTGTCACGACACTGCCAGATAGTTCTAAAATAACTGTGATATTAAACTAATAGCCAATAACTTTATCTCCATAAACTCAGGAAAATACCCTATGAACAGCACAGCATCTTACGCATCATCTCAAATCACCGATCGCGAACGCGCTAACCTCAGCCGTCTAATCGATTACAGTTCCATCCAATCGATACCCGAAATTTGGGCGATCGTCAAACAAAAATTCGGTCAAACCGTCGCCCTCCACGACCCCCACAGCCAGCCAGAAATCAAGCTTACCTACACCGACCTGTACCAACAAATCCAGCAATTCGCCGCCGGCCTCCAAGCCCTCGGCATCGAACCAAATCCCGAAGAAGCAGTCCCTCCCCGCGTCGCCCTCTTCGCCGACAACAGCCCCCGCTGGCTGATAGCCGACCAAGGCATCATGATGGCCGG
The DNA here is from genome assembly GCF_036701635.1 of Microcoleus sp. N9_B4. Lineage (NCBI taxonomy): Bacteria > Bacillati > Cyanobacteriota > Cyanophyceae > Oscillatoriales > Microcoleaceae > Microcoleus > Microcoleus sp. N9_B4. Next base: position 98,465 of record NZ_JAUBRC010000001.1, read on the forward strand.
GGCGGCCAACGCGGTTCGAGGCGCCACCGCCGACCCCGAAGAACTCCTGTACATCATCCAAGACAGCGGCAGCACCGCCTTGGTAGTCGAAAACCTGGCATTACTGAAAAAACTGCAACACCGCCTCCCCGATTTACCCATTCAACTCATCGTCCTCCTCTCCGACGAAGAACCGGAAACCAGCCAAACCCTAAGCACAGTCAAATTTTCCCAAGTCATGACCACAGGGGCAAACCGTCCCCTCAAACCCACCAACCACAAGCCTCAAACCCTCGCCACCCTCCTCTACACCAGCGGCACCACCGGCAAACCCAAAGGCGTCATGCTGACTCACGGGAACCTGCTGCACCAACTCACCACCTTGGGCACAATTCTCCAGCCCGAAGCCGGCGAATCTGCCCTCAGCATTCTGCCCAGTTGGCACGCCTACGAACGCAGTGTCGAATACTTCCTGCTTTCCCAAGCATGCACCCAAATTTACACCAATATTCGCTATTTCAAACAAGACTTTAAAACTTACAAACCCCATTACATGGTCAGCGTTCCGCGCATCTGGGAATCGATTTACGAGGCCGTACAAAAGCAATTTCGGGAACAGCCAGCAAACAAGCAAAAATTGGTAAATTTCCTGTTATCTGCCAGCCAGCAATACATCGAGAACCGCCGCATTTTCCAAGGATTAACTCTTAGTTTGAAATCGGCTTCTGCTTCCGAAAAACTAATCGCCCGCATCAAAAGCATTCTGTTGACGCCCGTCCACGCCCTCGCCGAAAAACTGGTTTACAAAAAAGTCAGGGAAGCTACAGGGGGACGCTTAAAATGGGCGATTAGCGGTGGCGGTTCTTTGGCCGCGCATATAGACAATTTCTTTGAAATAGCGAATATCGGTTTATTAGTGGGATATGGTTTAACCGAAACTTCGCCGGTTTTAACCGTCCGCCGCCCTTGGCACAATCTTAAAGGTTCCGCAGGACAGCCTCTAGCCCATACGGAAATTAAAATAGTAGACCCAGAAACCAGACAGCAATTGCCAACAGGCCAGCGCGGTTTAGTATTGGCACGGGGGCCGCAAATTATGCAGGGCTACTATCTCAATCCCCAAGCGACTGCCAAGGCCATAGACTCCGAAGGCTGGTTCGACACCGGCGATTTGGGCTGGCTGACACCGGGAAATGACTTAATCTTGACCGGGCGGGCTAAAGATACGATCGTCCTCAGCAACGGCGAAAACATCGAACCCCAGCCCATAGAAGACGCCTGCGTCCGCAGCCCCTACATCGACCAAATTATGCTAGTAGGTCAAGACCAGAAATCCGTCGGTGCCTTAATTGTCCCCAATGCAGAAGCCGTGCAGAAATGGGCAGAAACTCAGAATCCCCCTTTACACGAAATTGACTGGAATAGCAAGACAATTCAAGATTTATTTCGCAAAGAATTGAACCGAGAGGTGCAAAATCGCCCCGGATACCGCGCGGACGATCGCATTGGCCCGTTCCGGTTGATTCAGGAGCCATTTTCGATGGAAAATGGAATGTTGACCCAGACCCTGAAAATTAAGCGCCCGGTTGTGACGCAACACTACCGCGATATGATTGACGGGATGTTTTGAAATATTCGCTGGACTTGGGGAATAGCGAAGGAAAACTTTTCCCAAGTCCCGAGTCCCATTACTCAGTTCTCAGTTCTTAGTCCTCAGCCCTTAGCAAATGTTTACGAACTAATGACTAATGACTGATGACTAATGACTGATGACTAATGCCTAATTCCTAATTGACAAGCAACAACTTTATGGAACCACAATTACTCTTGAAGCGATCGATTAACGTTAAAGTCGTCGTTACTCCCCGCTGGAAAGAAGAAGCTCAACAGCAACTCCAAGCCCAAATCAACCAAATAGACTCTCAGCTACAGCAGTTAGAAATGCAAGGGCAGCGGATGGTTTCAGAAATCCAAAAGCAAAATCTACAGCCCCCAGGCCCGCAAGTAATGCAGCAAATAGAAAACATTCAAGTGCAGGTGAATCAAAGAAAAAGCGAACTGCTAGAACAGAAAAACCAAAACCTGCAACAACTTCAGCAAGTGCAGGTGCTAGACCTGGAACAAGAAGTGAGTCAAGGTCAAATTGACGGCACATTCACTGTCGGCCTGGGAGAAAACTTGATTCAAAAAATGCAAGTAGAAATTCTCCTCCGAGACGGCATAGTCGAAGAAATTCGAGGTGATATTTAGAAATTGGTAAGTGGTAATTGGCGATCGGTAATTGGCAATTGATTTTGAGTCAACAGTCACACATCCAGAATGCGAGACACTGGCATAATAATAAGTATTGCCGGTGGCCGGTCGCCAATTATCAATTGCCAAATACCGATTACCTATTACCTATTACCAACACAAAAGGACTTTTTACAGATGATTCGCGAAGTTTTCATGCCAGCCTTGAGTTCTACCATGACAGAGGGCAAAATTGTTTCCTGGGTCAAATCCGCCGGAGACAAAGTAGAAAAAGGCGAAACGGTGGTAGTGGTTGAATCAGACAAAGCCGACATGGACGTGGAGTCTTTCTACGAAGGCTATTTAGCAATAATTATCGTACCTGCGGGCGAAGTTGCTCCGGTGGGAGCAGCCATCGCGCTAGTCGCAGAAACAGAAGCCGAAATCGCCACAGCTCAGCAGCAAGGAGCCGCCGCCCCAACCGCCGCCACCGCCCCTGCTCCCAACCCCGCTCCTGTGAGTGCAGCTACATCGTCAGCAGGTTTGCAGCAAAATGTCAGCCGCCAAAACGGCCGCAGCGTCGTTTCTCCCCGCGCTCGCAAATTAGCCAAAGAGTTTAAAGTAGATTTGAATTCTATCAAAGGCAGCGGGCCCAACGGTCGCATTGTCGCAGAGGATGTGGAAGCAGCCGCCGGCAAAGCCCAACCAGCTCCCGTTCAGCAAGCGGTAACAGTCCCCGCAGCACCCGCACCCGCCCCCGCAGCACCCGCCCCCGCAGCAGCCAAACCCGCACCCGCACCCGCACCAGTCCCGGCGATCGCACTTTCCGGCCAAAAAGTACCGATGAATGCGCTGCAAAATGCGGTGGTGCGGAATATGGAAGCAAGTTTGAGCGTGCCTTCTTTCCGCGTCGGTTACACAATTACTACTGATAATCTCGACAAACTCTACAAACAAATTAAGTCGAAGGGCGTCACGATGACGGCTATGCTGGCGAAGGCTGTAGCAGTAACTTTACAAAAACATCCTCTGCTGAATGCTTGTTATGTGGAGTCGGGAATTCAATACCGCGCTGATATTAATGTGGCGGTAGCGGTGGCGATGGACGGCGGCGGTTTGATTACGCCGGTGCTGCAAAATGCCGATCGCCTCGATATTTATTCGCTCTCGCGCACTTGGAAGGATTTAGTCGATCGCGCCCGCACCAAGCAGTTGAAGCCTGATGAATACAGCACGGGAACTTTTACTCTTTCCAATCTGGGAATGTTTGGAGTAGACAAGTTTGACGCGATTTTGCCGCCGAATCAAGGCTCGATTTTGGCGATCGGCTCTTCGCGGCCGCAAGTAGTAGCTAATGAAGATGGTTTGATGGGAGTGAAGCGCCAAATGCAGGTGAATATTACTTGCGATCACCGGATTATTTACGGTGCTGATGCTGCATCTTTCTTGCAAGATTTAGCGAAATTGATTGAGACAAATCCTCAATCTTTGACGCTTTAGCGATCGTCCTAAATCTCCCTTTTACTGTTATTGGCAGGAAAGGGGGATTTAGACTTAGCTTTTAATGAGATGTCTAATTTTGGAATGATTTAACCGCAGAGACCGCAGAGGACACAGAGGAAGAGAAGAGAGAGATGAATAATTCCGATACCAAGGGATTTGATATTACTCGTTAATACGATGAAAGTGCAAGTTTTGTCTATTCAACCTGCGATCGCCTCTAATACTCACCAGGTTTTGGTGTCAGTTGGTACGGATACACACAATTTTTTTTTACCGGAGGCAGTCGCGGCATTGGGGCTGCGATCGAAAGCAGCGTTTGACCTGTGAAAGCGCTGATGTTGCCTTTGATTATACCAATTCGCCCGATCGCCCAATTTAGCACTGACAGGGTATCGAAGATGAACCACACACTATCATCGGACGCTCAAACAATTTACCAATTACCAATTACCAATTACCAATTACCAACTTGCGTTATTTCTGTTTTAGGACTACCAACGTAATGTCGTCAAAAACTTTATGTTTGTCAATATGTTGCCGCAGATGATCGATTACTGCTTCCCGAATTTCTTCAGCCGTTTTGTGGCGATTTTCTTTGGCCACTTGGCACAATCTTTCTATGCCGTAATACACTTTATTTATATTTATAGCTTCGGTAATTCCATCTGTGTAAAGCACTACTACATCCCCTGGATTAAGATGCACTTGAATTTGGGAAACAAAACCCGAAATATCTTCCTCTAATCCCAGGGGAAAACCGAGTTCCATTGTATCGATCAGTTCGATGTTACCATCAGTACGGACTACGATAACTTCTTCATGTTGACCGCTGAGGCTGAAGTTACTATCTTGATAATCTAACAAAGCCAAGGTCATGTTTTTAGACGAGTCGATGCGCTCGATATTGGCATACAGGGTGCGGTTTAACACATCAAGAAACTTCACCGGATCGGTTTCGTTCATTTGTTGGAGAGTGCGGACGGCGGTTTGCGCCATAATCATTAATACGCCACTTTCTAAACCATGTCCCGTAACATCGCCGATGGTAATTTTTACCTGATCATTTTGGGTTAGCACGTCGTAGTAGTCGCCACCAACTTCATCGGCAGGTTCCATATATCCAGCTATTTCTAATCCTTTAATTTTATCTAGTTCTGATTGTTTGGGCAAGATCATTTGTTGCAGTCGTTTGGTGACTTCTAACTCAGCACTGAGGCGGATGTTTTCGGCTTTAAGTTTGTTGTTGAGGGAGCTAATTTCCTGGTTGGCTTGGGCGAGTTGGGCGGTGCGTTGTTGCACCTTTTCTTCTAAAGTTTGATAGAGACGGGCATTTTCGATGGAGATCGCAGCTTGGGCGGAAATGATGTTGAGGACTTCTAAGCGATCGCGCGTAAAAGCCCCCGCTGTTAAATTATTTTCTAGGTATAAGATGCCCACCAACTTACCTTGATTGATCAGGGGGCTACACAAGATAGATTTAGGTCGCTGCTGAATAATATACGGGTCAGAGGCAAACTTAGTTTCAGTGGTTGCATCATCGATCGCAAGAGTTTCTTGCGTGCGTTCTACATAATTAACCAGCGAGATAGGAATCACTTGATTTTCAGTCGCTGACTTGGATATTACTTCACATCGTTCACCCGTACATTGAGCTTCAATTTTCCACTTACCTGCTGGGTCAGGTATGATGAAATAAAATTTTTCTGCTCCGGCGTTTTCCAGCAAGACTTTCATTAAATTGGAGAGTAACTTATCTAAATGAACTTCCCCTGAGAGCGCTTGGGAGGCTTTGATAATTGTTGATAAATCCAGCTCGTTTGCAGTACCTGAACTGGTAGAAGTGACAGTGGTTCTGGTCTGAATAATCCTTTCGTCTCTTCCACTCGTCAGGCTATTTTTCCTACTGACGACTGGTGCGAGTAATTCAGCATGGCGCTCTTCTAAATCTTTAACTTTTGCCTTGGCTCCCCAGCGAATATAAGCATAGTAAGCGTCAATTAAATAGGTACGCGCTACTTTCTGACGACCTAATGCTAAATAAAATTCTGCTGCTAGTTCATTGGCGAGGGCTTCATCCTGTACATATCCATTTTCCTTGGCTCCATCTATCGCCAGGTCGTAATATTCCATTGCTGAGAAAGATTGCCCCAATACGCGGGCTTTTTCTGCTTCTACTAAGTCATACTTATGCTGATAATTGGCTGGGCAATGGGAAGCCCAATATTTCATCTTTTGCTGATTTTCTTCTACTTGTGTCAGATATTGTTGTTTGCTATGCTCGTTTTCCTCAGAAAAACAACTATTTGCATACTGAGCAATTAAAGCAAGTGAATAGTAAAAAATATGTTCAACAAAAAGAACTATATTGCGAACAAAATGCGAATATTGGGCAGCTAATTCAGCATTTTCTAAACACCCATAGTAATCTTTGAATAGATAAGACAAACGGGATTTAAAAAAGTACAAGTAAAACAAACAAATTACACTTTGCTCTTCAATAAATTGCGGGATTTTTTTTATTTCATTAAAATCATTACCAATTAATTTGCATTTATTTTCAGAATCTCCTCTAATATTCGATACAGCTTGACCAAATATTTTCAACAAATTTAACTGGTATACGTGCTTAAATTTGTTGACAAAATCAATATATTGCTCCAACCTCTCAGCCACAAATTCAAGATGTTCGCCAACAAAAAACAAGTGAGCACAGTAGAAGTCAGCCGTATGACAAGCAAATTCTATATCGCCAACTTCTAGACCGTCTTGAATTGCCTGACGCAAGGGTTCTATAGTATTCCTAGTATGTTGCTTCCAATGTTGGATAGTAATGCAAAATGTGAGCGATGCTTTACAACGATACTCTTTGGCATTCAGCTTATCTAATACATTCAAAGCTAGTTGACCTAGTTGATAGGCAAAATCTATGTCTGGAATTTGCCAAGTTACGATTCCACCATAGTTACAGTAGGCATAAATAGATGGGCTAGAATTTCCGTATTGACTGGAAAGATCGATCATAGTATACAGAATTGGTAGAGATAGCTTGCCATCTCCAAAACAAGCAGGTGAGAATATGAGAAGCAAAATCTGCATAGCTGCCAGCTTGTAGCGATCGCTCATTTCTGGCAAGTTCGCTAACTCCTCGATATTTAACTCTTGGGGGGGTGATTGGGATAGGGTCACTCCCAGCATTTCTAGAACTTGCAGCCCATTATCTAACGCAGATTGAATCTGGTTTTTAGCGAGGTTAAGCCTAATTTTCAGCACATATAAGTTGACTTGTTCGAGGATTGTTTTGGCTTTTTGGAGAGTGCGATCGCACAAGATACCCGCTCGTTCTAAATTAGCATTAAGATATTCGGCTTCCGCTGCTTCCAGATAAAAATTAAATGTCAGATCGTATCTACTTTCCCAGCTATCTTGACTCAGGAGTTCTATACCTACATTCAAATAATTAACAGCAGCTTCATATGCAGTAGCTGCCTTTGCTTTCTGTCCGGCGATCAGGTTTAATTGGGCTAACTCATCTTTTTCTGACTGATTAGTTAGCAAATATGTGCCAAAATTCAGTTGGTTAACCAGAGCAAAAATATTATCTTTTCGCTCTTGCTCTGTTGTATTATTCAGCAACAGTTGACCAATTTTCAAGTGAGTCGCTTTTTTCTCTGACTCTGGAATCAAAGAATAAGCAGCTTGCTGCACGCGGTCGTGCAAAAATTTGTAGTCAACTTTGATATCGCGTATAGATGCCAACTCTTCCTGGGCAAATACTAGAGGAATTTTGTAATTTTCAGACAGCGGCAGAATCAAACCCGCTTGCAGTGCTTCCCACAAATTAGCAGCCGTCGCTATGTTTGATTCTTCATTGACAATTGATAAAACTTCTAAGTTAAATTGGTTGCCGATACAAGCCGCTAATTTTAATGCTTTCTGCGTTGTTTCAGGGAGTTTGCGAATATTTCTGGCAACCAGTTCAACGATATTGAAATCTGCGATACCAATTGCTTGGATTTGTTGAATATCCCACTCCCAGCGGTCTGTATCTACTTGATAAACCAGCAGATTTTCGGAGTACAGCGTTTTGAGTAGCTGCGTTAAGAAAAACGGATTGCCTTGGGTTTTATTAAAAAGTAACTCTGAAAAAACTTTTATTTCGTCTGAATTTACGCTGGCATCCAGAGTGTCGGCGATTAATTGGTTGACGCTATCCAAAGCCAGCGCCTGAATGGTGATATTATTCACCACCGTTTCAGTTTCTTGAATTTTTTCTATGGTCTGAATTAAAGGATGAACGGGACTGACTTCATTATCTCGATAAGCTCCAATCGTTAACAAATATTTGTTATCTGGGTCAGTGACTAAGAGTTGGATTAACTTTAGAGATGCCGAATCTGCCCACTGTAAATCGTCTAGGAATATGACTAGCGGGTGTTCGGGTTGACAAAAAACGCGAATAAATTGTTGAAATACCCGATTAAATCTGTTTTGGAATTCCGATGATCCCAGTTGAGGAACTTCAGGCTGTTTACCGATAATTAGTTCGACTTCCGGGATAACATCAATAATAACTTGACCGTTATTATATAGCGCATTTAATAAGTTTTCTTTCCAAATAGCAATCTGTTCGGAACTTTCAGTTAATAGCTGACGAACTAATTCTTGAAATGCTTGGATTAAAGCCGCATAGGGAATATTGCGCTTAAACTGGTCAAACTTACCCGCAATAAAATATCCCCTAGCTGCTAGAATTGGTTTATGAACTTCATTGACGATTGAAGTTTTACCAATCCCGGAATAACCGGAAACTAACATCATCTCGGTGACACCGAGGCTGACTCGTCTAAAGGCATCTAGAAGAATTTGGACTTCGGTTTCTCTACCATAAAGCTTCTGGGGAATGAGTAATTGGTTGCCGCGATCGCGTTGACCGATGGGAAAATTTTCAATCTTTCCAGTTGTCTGCAATTGCTGCAAACAAGTTTCCAGGTCAAATTTTAATCCCGCCGCACTTTGATATCGGTCTTCCGCATTTTTTGCTAACAGTTTCATCACAATATCTGAAACCGCTTGAGGAATTTCTGCTACCTCTTTAGGTGGGACTGGTTGTTTGGCAATATGACAGTAAACCAACTCCATCGGATCGGTGGTAGTAAATGGCAACTGGTTGGTCAGTATTTCATAGAAAGTCACTCCCAAAGAGTAGAAGTCGGTGCGGTAGTCAATTGCTCGATTCATCCTTCCCGTTTGTTCGGGTGACATATAAGCGAGAGTCCCTTCCAGCAAGTTGGGATTGACAATAGTTTGCTGTTCTTTGGGTAAGGCGATCGCGATGCTAAAGTCAGTTATTTTGACTTCCCTCGTTTCGGGGTTGATGATGATATTGCTAGGTTTAATATCTTTATGTATAATCCCTACTTTATGGAGTTGACCGATCGTTTCTGCTAAAGAAATCGCCAAAATTAAAAAATCTTGTAATTTAATGTTTTTAAATCTCAATAATTTGTTAATAGCTCGACCGCCAAAATCTTCTAATACTAAAGCAAAGCTATTCTGATAGCTAACCAGATTGTATGGCTTGACTATTCCGGGGATGTCTAATTTTTGGGGAATGCTGTATTCTTGTCTTAGGCAAGTAATCTCTTCAATGTTCGGATATTCATTTTTAATTATCTTGAGAATAACTGACTGGCGATCGCGCTCTCTGATTCCTCGGCAAACAACTGTTCTGTCTCCTTCATAAATTATCTCTACAATTGTGTAGCCGGGGAGAATAATCATATTTTTACTTTTTTTGTTTAAATATAAAAAGACTAGAGGTCAGGATGACCTAGTTTACAGTAGCTTTGACCTCTAACCTTGTTAAATATATTATCGTTGCTCTCAGATCGATTTTAATTCTTTCTCAAAGTGAGGGTACACCTTTTCATCAAACAAATCCTGAATCTCCTGCGATCGCTTCTGAGCCACTAATTCCTGATAATCCTCCCTCACAGGCACGTTGTAGCTAGCTTGGCGGCGTCCAATACTTGGCAACCACGTCGTGTGCAAAGTTAACCCAAAGTTGAGAGAGGAATCGCTCAGTTTCCACTGCGGCCCCTGGTTGAGGGCCCAAGCCTCGAAAATCCAGATCTCGTAGGTATTGTTCAACCAAACAGTGCAGGTAATGTAACCATCCGTTGAACTGTTACCATCACCGCGCGGTATAAACTGGGGCGAAAGACCGATACAACCAGGAGGAAATTCATAGGAATCGGCAATCTTCATCGATTCAGTTGAAGAAGTATCCATACGAAACAAGCTACTTGGTCTGCCTTCTTCTTGGGCAATTCTGAGCAATTCCTCTAGTGGCACTTCTCTGGACGGATAGTCTTTGAAAAAATCAACCATGAACTTGCTGACTAAATCCTTCCAGAGTCCCAAAGAGATCCAGTAGATATTGTCAAGCTTTCCTGGCGGCATGGTGGGATAGAGAGTCGAAGGAAGTCGGTCAAGATAAGCATAAAGTGCTACTCCCCAAGTGCACCTGCACTCTTCTGCTTCAGGGATAAATTTCTCTGGAATAACCTTCTGTTCAACGATTTCTCCAGTTTCTCCGTTAATGACGTAGCGTCCGACGCGACTGATGTCCATCTCGCTCTGTTCCATCCCCTGTGGACGAGGTAACTTAGGGTCAAAAGGAGAGTCATCATAGGCACGTATCCATTCAGACACATCCCAGGCACAAGTATGTGCTGCATGAAGGGTAATTAGTTGTTCGGGATTGTCGTAATCTACGAGAAAATGGGTTATCTCTAGGGGAATTTCTACTTTTTGCACAGTCACTGTTGGCACATCTTGGTTGCGATCACTAATTCCAGATTTTTGACCTTTTGTCAAGCGATCGCGAGGTACGAGATATACAGGAGTTGTTGCTAACTCCATGACATCCAGTTTTTTTCGCAAGCATTCTTCTAACCTTTTGTTTTTCGGAAAAGGGTTGTTAATTATCTGCTCTATCCCTGTCCTGAAAGAGGTATCTACAATTACCACGTAATTTTTAGAAAATCCAATTTGGTGAATGCTTTGCTTAATTTTTACGGGCGAACCATCAGGCAACACTAGCTGCCATCGCTCTAGTTCTTCTTTACCATCCCAGCGAATTAGATAAATGAAATCTTCTGGAAGCTTGAATTTATCCACATAATTTTTAGCTGGCGGAAAAACTTTCTTTACTTGTTTCGCTAGTTTATTTGCCGTATTAGTTACGATGCCGAGAAAAGTTTTTAATGACATCCCATAATTGACCGTGAACATTTCGCTTTTGCGAACGTCAAATACGGGGTGAGCAGTGCTAAGCACGGGTGAAAAGGGAAAATTCAAGCACTGCAAGGGAAAATTCAGCTCAATTTCTCCTCGCCACTCTTTGTTCCAGCCTATAGGAGTTGCCACCTCAAGAGTTTCCGTATCAATTTCGTAATGACGACCCGCATCATAGGCAACTAGCAGGCGTTCTTGGGAGTCCCCAGCAAATTTCATTGGCAGGAAAGCAATACTTAAATCGTTGCGAGAACCAAGACACCAAGAAAACCTGATAATGCCATGATTGCGGAATTGATACTTAGCATACTTTTCACCAGGCTGGGTTGCTTCATCCGCATAGTAATCTGGTGGCCTGATAATCCGTGTAGTTAATAAAACTTTACCCTTTTGCTGGAAGTCCAGTCGGTAAATCATACCGTCGCCGCTTAAGAATGAGTCTCCATTTGTAAAGGGAAGACCTCCTGATTCAATGGTTCCGACTGGTGCAATGATAAAGACATGACCCCGCAAGTCATCTGGTAAGTCTTTCTCACCCATCTTAGTAATATTTAGTTTGATGTCGGTGAGTTCATCCCGTTTAGCTTTGACAAGTGATTCGGGAACTGGGGGACAGCCGCCTGTTACTGCAGGAGTTGGGTTTTGAGTTGGTTGGTTCATATTACTCCTTATGAGAACGTAAGATCGTCTTGTTGAATAACCTTGTATTGAGCGATCGCTAATAGACCTCTCCAGAAAATAGAGAATAAGGCAGGCTAGACGCCCACCCCACAAGAGTTATGGGAGAGGTCTAATAGAGAATTTATCAAGAAAAGTGGGGGTACACCTCATCTTCAAACAACTTTTTAATCTCTGGATCGTTTTTATCTACTAGATCCTGGTAATCCTGCTCTACAGGGATATTGTAATTAGCTTGGCGGCTGGCAACCTGTCGCAACCATGTTGTGTGCAACGTAAACCCAAACTTGAGGTCGGGATGATGTAATCGACATAGGGGTCCCTTTGCTAGATCGTTAGCATCGAAAATCCAGATTTCATTTTTGTCTTCAAAACAAACAGCACACACAATGTAACCGTTCGTCGAACTGTCCCGATTCCCACGCGGTACAAACTGTGGTGAGAGCATCATATGCCCACAAGGAAACTCATAGCGATCGGCGATGACCATTGACTTTGTATGCAATCGAAACAAGCAAGGTGGTATGCCCTTCTTAGCGAGGTTGAGAACTTTTGATCTAGGAATTACTTGATACTTATAATCCTTGTGTAAATCAAAAATGAATTTTGTCATTAGTTGTGGCCAAAGTCCAAAAGAACTCCAGTAGATGTTTTCCATCTGTCCTGGAGGCAAGCCCGTAGGCAGTCGATCGAGATATGAGTAGAGATCTACACCCCAAGTACACCTAAAGTCCCAGATAACTTTTGACTCAATCAGCTTTCCTGTATCTCCGTTAATTACATAACGTCCCATACGGCTGATATCCATTTCATCGTGTTCCATACCATGCAGGTAAGATGGTACAGGATGATGGGGTTTGTAGGCAGAAACATCATACTTCCTGAGCCATGCAGAAACTTGCATTGCACAAATATGTGCTACGTGAAGTATAATCTCTCCCTGGGGATTATCATAATCAACTAGAAAGTGAGCAGCTTGGAGTGGAATCACCACTTGTCGCACAACAACTTCAACTTCTTTCTGGCTCGATGCTGGAGTTTGTTTTGCTTTCAGGTCGGCTCGACGCACAATGTAGAACTTAGAATCTGGACAAGCCGGACGTTCGAGTAAGTGCCTCAAAAGTGTTTCTAGTTCTTTATTCTCTGTAAAGTAACTGTTTGTCACTTGTGACAGTCCGGCTGTAAAAGCCGTATCCATCAAGACTACATAATCTTTAGTTACTCCTATTTGATGAATGGTTTGTTCAATCTTGACTGGTGAACCATCAGGCAGTATCAGCTTCCATCGTTTGAGTTCACCGACACCATCCCAGCAAATCAGATAAGTGAAATCTTCCATTTCTATCTTAATTATATTTTCAAGCAAATTTACGAGCTTTTTTAATTTATTTTGAAATAAAATCAAAAAACGAAACTCATTTTTCTGAAATACATCTGATATAAACTCAGTCACAGATTTCATTAACCTAAATGGCTCAGCTTTTTCATAAAATTTATTTAGATTGTTGATCCAAGCTATGTCTTCTATGAAACTCTTTGCTGATTTCCCATAATTAACCGTAAACATTTTACTTTCGTAAGCATCAAAGGCAGGATGAGCAGTGCTAAGAATACTTTTGAAGGGAAACTTTTTTGCATTAATCGGAAAGTTTACCTTATCAAGTTGTCCACGCCACTCTTGATTTGAGCCAACTGGTGTTACCACTTCCAGGGTGTCTGTATCAATTTCATAAGGACGACCTGCATCGTAGGTCACTAGCAGACGCTCCTGTGAGTCCTGAGCAAATTTCATTTTCAAAAAGTCCGTATTTAGTTGATTACGGAGGCCAAGCGAGAGAGAAAACCGAGCGATGCCATAATTGCTAAATTGATATCCACCATACTTTGTTCCCGGCTGTGTTGCCTTATCGGCGTAGTAATCTGGTGGCTTAACAAGGCGAGTTTTTACCCTCACCTCACCCTGGCGATCGAAGTCAAATCGGTAAATCATCCCGTCGCCATTTAACAGTGAGTCTCCGTCTGGATAGGGGAGGCCGCCAGAGTTAACAGAACCGACTGGCGCCACGATAAATACGTGACCTTGGATGTCTTCTGGTAAGTGCCCTTCAATCTTTAGTTTGAGGTCATCGAGTTCATCCCGACTTGCCTTCATACTAGATTCTGGGAATTTACAGTAGCCTTGAGTTACAGCTTCAGTCATGTGTTGAGTGGGTTCCTTCATGTGGCTCTCCTGAGTTAAAATGTAATAATGGTAACAGTGTAGATAAGTATTTGATTTATGAATGGGAAATGAAGACTGTAACTTAGATACTATCTTTGATAAAGATTTGATGTCTATTCTCCCATCCCCTGCGTCAAAGCGATTGGAATCGACATTAACTCATTATCGGCTCTCTCGTACTTATTGTGATAACGTAAGCTAATAAATGTGTGGCAATGCTCATACTGACGATCGCCACCAACCAACAACCAATTTGGGCTAAAGCTACCAGAAGGTTGCCAGCATCTGCGCTCTCAAATCGGTTCTATAAAACCGACACATTTTTAATGACGATAATTTTAACCAACGACGACGGCATCGATGCTCCGGGCATTCAAGCACTTTTGCAAGCAGTAAGCGGCAAAACAATTATGGTGGCTCCGCAGGGGCAATTGTCGGGCTGCGGGCATCAAGTGACGGCTCACAGTCCGATTCATGTCGATCGGCGATCGTCCGTGGAATATGCTGTAGGGGGAACACCGGCAGACTGCGTTCGCATTGCTCTTCATCACGTTTGTGCGAAGCCGGATTTGGTGCTTTCGGGTATTAACGCGGGTGGCAATTTGGGGGTTGACGTGTATATTTCGGGTACGGTTGCGGCTGTGCGCGAAGCAGCCATGCACGGTATTCCGGGAATCGCAATTTCCCACCGAATTAAAAGGCCGCTCGAAATAGACTGGGATGTCGCTACTCGCTGGACATCGCGGGTGTTGGCGGATTTGGTGAACCGGGAACCAAAGTCTGGGTGTTTCTGGAATGTGAATTTGCCACATTTAGCGCCGGGAAGTGCGGAACCGGAAATTGTGTTTTGCCAGCCTTCAACGCAGCCGCTGCCAGTTGTTTACCGGGTGGAGGGAGAATACTTTTATTATGCCGGAGAATATGGGAATCGCGATCGGGCGGCGGGGACTGATGTTGACGTGTGTTTTGAGGGTAATATTGCGGTGACAGAGATATCGTTGTGATAGATTTGGGCGATGGGGATCAAACTATATTTTTTGCATTGTTTGCCCAAAAAAGCGTCAAGGGATCGGCTCATCAAAACTTAGGATAGGAAGCAATTTCTTAAGAATCTCAGCGGCTTCAGCCCGCTTGAGTTTCAACTTACAGGTTTGAATTTAGAGCGGCATCTCGATCGTAAATTCTGCTCCTTCTCCCGGTGCAGAAATACAGCTTAACTTACCCCCGTGCTTTTCCACCACAATCGAATAACTAATTGACAATCCCAAACCCGTACCACTTCCCACTGGCTTCGTCGTAAAAAATGGCTCAAATATCTTATTGATTACCCACTGTTCCATACCCAGACCATTGTCAGCAATGCTCACTACCAAATTCTGAGAATCATTAACTAAAGTCCGAATAATAATGGTGGGTTTTTTGTTCCAGTTAGCACAATTTTTCTGTGCATCTCGCAAAGCATCTATGCCATTACTGATAATATTCATAAATACCTGATTAATTGCCGACGCGTAGCACTGGACTAAAGGCAATTCACCATATTGTTTAATCACTTGAATCTCTAGAGCTTCACCATTAGATTTCAGTCGATGCTGCAAAATCAACAAAGTGCTCTCAATTCCAGAATGAATATCTACAGGTTTGATTTCCGCTTCATCGTGGCGGGAGAAGTTTCTGAGAGAATTAACTATTTTGCGAATGCGTTCACTGCCAATTTTGATAGAATTAAGAATTTTAGGAAGATCGTGTTCTAAAAAAATGATATCGATTATGGCGGCTTTTTCTTCAATTTCAGATGGTGGCTGCGGATAGTATTTATGATAAAGGTGTAATAAACTTATTAGGTTTTGGACATACTCTTGCAGATATTTCAAGTTACCATGAATAAAGTTAACCGGATTATTAATTTCATGGGCAATTCCGGCAACTAACTGACCTAAACTAGACATTTTTTCTGCTTGAATTAGGTGGGATTGCGTTTGTTGAAGTTCACTCAAAGCCTGCTTTAAATCTTGTGCTTGAAGTTGGGATAAAGAAGTCAGTTCTTTCTGAACCTCTAGTGATGCTTGAAGCTGATTTTTCTGCTTAGTTAATTCTTCTGTAAGGCTTTGAACTTCCCGAATTGCTGTTTGGCTAGTTTGTTGCAAAAACAAAAAATCGGGAGTCAGATCGTGGATTGCAAAGTCTTTCAACTTAACCGCTAATTTCGAGAGTAGGCTTGAGTCGGGAGTCCACACAGAGCAGATAAAGAGGATCACCCGCTCCTCTTTCAGAGCGACCATTTGCCCCTTTAATCGTAGAGAGTTATGTCTGGATTCCAGAATAAATAATGATTTGAGTTTTTGCTGAATCGTCAAAAAGTTAAATGCGATCGCTGGCTGATGAATTTGAAAATGTTGATCTATCTGTTCACCTAATAATGGTATTTGATGAGTCCGTTGCAATACCTCGCCAACTTGGACAATCTCCAGATTTTGATTAAATCCTATATGAAATGGAAATATATCGCAAAACATCTGGGGATTCAGTGTATATAGCGGCTTAGTCATGAATCATTTACAATCTTTTCCGATCTGTACTCAATCCGAAATATGTCATGCTCGAATCCTGCTTCACGGGATTGAGTGTGTGCGATCTCAACTGCTGTCTCGAAGCGATCGCCCAAACCTTTAACTAACCCGACTACCATTGGTGCGAAACCTTCCCGTGTAGAGCGATAATGCAGCTCGATCGCATCTGGGGCAACTTCTGTACATTCAAAAGATGGTGGTCGCAGCTTAGGGAATTGCACCCCAATCCGAATATGTAAATCATCTAGATTTTCTAGAAATTCGGGTAATGTATCTCCAGCCATATCTAGTATTTCTTGATAACCCGCAGTAGCAGTAAATTTAACCCAGTATTCGCCAAATGCCTGCATAATTTCTGCACTGGACAAGCCAAGCACTTCACTGGCAGATTTAACTAGACGATGAGTCAAATCATCAGGATAAGCTTCTAAAATGAGAAATTGCTCGTCTAGGACTTGCGCTTTCTGCTTAATTTCGTCCCAAGTAGCTTCATCAAAACGATCGCATACCATGTCTTGAATCGCACGATTAACTAAACCATACATTTCAACGACCTCCAGTTATACTGGTAATTTACTTTTATCAATCATAAAAAAATTTGATATCGAGTCAGTTTCTTGACTGTAGAATTTACACCGATCGAAATTTCGTGTATTATATCACAATTTTCTGTGTGATAGATAGTTAGTCATCATTTTGTGCCTTTACCTACATATTTAGTAAAGTTAAGTATTTCCCCTTAAATATAAAATTTTTGTATGCTGGGTAGAGCGGCCAGAGTTACCTTTGAGGATTTGTTGGGTTGAGCGAGCTCTTACCTCTTTTTTGCCACAATCACAATAAATCCCTATTAGGGATTGAAACACTGAGGCTGTCGTCTCTCAGGGTTCGACACTGTACGGGTCTTACCAACCAGATATCCCAAAATAGGATAAGGTATTAGTTACTGAATTTTTAGAACCACGTAAATCAACAAATGAGTCGATGTAACCCTGAAGCGAATTCTCCCAGCATCTTAAAAAGCAAGGCGACTAGCACTGTTGGTCGTGGAAAAAAAGCTAATCTCAATACCAACTTGAATTTTTCTGCATGGAGTGACGAATACGTTGCTTTATATCTGGGCGATAGTCTCCATCACTACGACAATTGGGAGCGACCTACTGTCATCGTTTCAGATGGAGCTTACGGTATTCTTGGGTTTGAAGGAGACACGTCCGATCACATTGATTTACCTAATTGGTATCAACCTCATATCGAGGCATGGTAAAAAGCAGCCATGCCATGCACAACACTATGGTTTTGGAATTCAGAGATTGGTTGGGCTGTTGTGCATCCACTTCTAGAAAAGTATGGTTGGCGCTATGTTAATTCCAATATTTGGAACAAGGGAAAAGGTCATATCGCAGGAAATGTTAACACACAAAAAATTCGCAGGTTCCCCGTCGTGACAGAAGTCTGCGTTCAATACGTCAGAGAAGTAAGAGTTAATGAACTTACCTTAAAAGCATGGTTATTACGAGAATGGAAACGCTCTGGATTGCCGTTACGACGGGCAAACGATGCTTGCGGGGTAGTGGATGCAGCAACCAGGAGTTAGTCATAAATATGTAGTGGTGGTTGGTAGTTGCCAACTAAAATCCCAGCTATTTTCAAGTTAAAACATCAAAAAATAGATGTCATAGCTTTAGAAAAGCTTATTAAAGCTATTAATTATTTTTATTGATGAAACTGCTCACAAATGTTCTTTTTTGAAAGAAAGCAATTTCTTAGATTGATGTAAATTAACTGGCTATGGAATATTTTTTTAATTTCTTAAATCGCCGACCTGGTTCTCCCTACTGCCAAGGACAACAAACCGTAAAAAATGGCAGTACCCACAACAAAAAACAAAAATTTAAGTGCAAACAATGTGGCAAGCAGTTTGTTGAGAATTCTACAAAAAATAAAATTTCTCAACAAACTAAGAATTTAATAGATAAACTTCTCTTAGAAAAATTTTTTCTCGCTGGAATTGCTCGTTCGGTCGGGGTTTCTCCAACTTGGCTGCAAAATTATGTAAATAATAAATACGCCCAAACCCCTCCCCAAGTCAAGGTTTCAGAGAAAGCTAAAGGAAAATTAATCATTGAATGTGATGAATTATGGTCTTTTGTTAGAAAAAAAGATAATCAACAATGGGTCTGGCTGGCTAGAGACAGAAAAACTAGAGAAATTGTTGGAGTTTATATGGGAGATCGCAGCCGGAACTCGGCACAAAAGCTTTGGGAATCTTTGCCGCCTGTTGATCGACAATGTGCGGTTTGCTATACGGATTTTTGGGTATCTTCTGAAAAAGTTATTGCCTCAAAACGTCACAAACCCGTTGGCAAAGAAAGTGGTAAAACCAGTCATATTGAAAGGTTTAATAATACTTTACGCCAACGAGTTTCAAGACTTGTAAGGCGAACTCTTTCTTTCTCCAAAAAATTAGAGAATCATATTGGAGCCATTTGGTATTTCATTCATCACTCTAATGAATGTAGAGCCTGGTAATATCCCCGATCGCTACATATTTATGACTACCCGAAAGACTGGGGCTTTTTAAGAGATTTAGCAACAGACTCCTGAGTTAGTTGCGCTTCTTTACGAGCCGCAATCATCCAGCAACGGAAGGTTTCATATTCATCGCTAAAAATAGATTTCATTATACTTTGGGTTTAGCACTGCATCTTCCCTAGATATAATAAACCTGTTTTAGGATAATCCCAAAATAGGATATTTAAATCTGTTAAAAATCGATAGTAATGACAATTGAACAAAATTAATCGCAAGTCCGAGAGTAGCAGCTCTCTCTACTTGCGGCCCTCGGTGCTACCATAATTTTTTTTGTCATCCTTGGGCTTAGCAGCACCATCAGGTTGTTTCTTTGGCTTTTTGACTTCTTTGTTGCTTTTTCTTTCTTTTGACATGATCGTTCCTCAATTTTGACTCAGCATAACATAGATTTACACATTTGCCTAACTGCGAGTAGAGCGGGTGAGCCTATACAGATATTACTCGCTGTTAGTTTTGTACCATCTGCAGTATATTATCCGCTAGGTTTTGAACGAATCCCCTCTACCGTTAGGCATATCGATAAATTCCTCAGAAGTAAAATGTCTCAAATTACTTTTAACCCCGATGACTCCAGGAAATATGGAAAAGCACGATCGTCTAACTGCTGCGAGACAACCGAGAAAAATTTTCGCTGATTAAGCTGTTGTTTTACATCTAATTTTCATGAAAAATGACAGTAGATAAAATATCGAGCTATGACCATGCCAGCCTTCGCGACACCTGACGCAAACACAACTAACAAATTTGCAGTCTCGGTTTAAAAAAGCTGTTAGCCACAGTGGACAACAAAAATATTGATTTTAACTATTGATTAACACTTCGGACAGTGTTTGATGGCTTACCTACTGAGAATAACGGTTTCACGGAACTCAGTACGATCGCCACGCTTGCCGAAGCACACTAGAGGGTAAGTAAATCAAGGGTTTCAGACTATGACCTCAAAACAGTCGGGACTCTGGAAAAAGCACAAAGTATATGTATAAATATAAAGTTAATTGTCAGCTTTCTTGAAAGTGCGATCCAGTCCGCTTTATTTGAGATAAAATACTTATAAAGAGTGTTTATTTCTAAATAAATTTCCGCTATTAGGAATGTGACCCGTATGGAAGTAACCGAGCTGCTCAAAGAGTACGAAAATGGAAACAGAGACTTTGCTGACGCAAACCTCAGCGGAGCAAATCTCAGCGGAGCTATGTTGGTTGGTGTAAACCTTTCGAGGGCTAACCTGTCGGGAGCTAACCTGAGTCGGGCCCATCTGACCAAAGCAGAACTCAACGGCGCAAACCTTTACAGGGCAAATCTGAGTTTTGCCAAAATGGGCCAAGCCAGACTAGCAGACGCAGAGCTTACAAAAGCCAATCTCAGCGGAGCTTTCCTCGTCAAAGTAAAACTGCCCAGGGCAAAGTTGAGTGGTGCCCAACTCATCGGTAGCAACCTGCGGAGCGCCATCCTCTGGAACGCCAATTTGTGTACAGCCGACCTGCAATTCATCAACCTGCGGGGCGCCAACCTCACGGGAGCCAACCTCAACTGGGCAAACTGCGGAGGGGCAAAACTCAGCGGTGCAAAGCTTTTTGGCGCTCAACTAACAGGCATCTATCTCAGGAAAGCTTACATCAATGGCATCGACCTGAGCAGGACGGATCTCAATGGCGTCAACCTGAGCGAAGCCAAACTGAACGGGGTAAACTTAGAAGGCTCGAACTTGTTAGCTGCCAATCTCAGCGGGGCGCAGTTGCGGGGCGTCAAGTTGATGGGAGCAGATTTAACCAGGGCAAATCTGGTGGGAGTTTCTTTGGTGCAGGCAAACCTCGATTGGGCTAGGCTGTGCTATGCAGACTTGAGCGAAGCCGACTTGAGCGGGGCAACATTCACGGGAACCAACTTTGAGGGTACTCAGTTAGCCGGATCAACAATGCCCCCATCTTTGAGCAATGATGTCTACTTAACTGCAGCAGGTGGTGTCGCAGCTTAGGCAACGCCAAAAATTAATTTCGCATCCGAGTGGACGACTCTCGCATTGGTTTAACTTTTGATGCAGACATCATTACTTTTGTCAGAGTGTTGCACTGGCAATAAATTTACTGATATTTGCGAGAGTTTGTAGCATCACAATTGAGCTCACCCGATTAATTTCGCGACTCGCAAAGCAGAGGTAATGGCTCCTTCGTGCAAACCATCCCCCAAATAAGCTCCCGCATGATAAGTGTTGTTTTCGCCATTAGTCTCGATAACTTCATCTCGATATCGAAAAGACTCGACAGTGTACAGTGGCGTGTGATGTTTCTGAATGTGAATAATGTGCTTTTGGGCGATCAACTCCTCAATTTGAAAAGCTAAACTGTACTCTCGTGGCGAGGAGATGCCGCAAAGCTGATTTAAGCTCGCATTATATCCCCATCCGTTGTCTGTCTCGAAAAAATCAAATTCTGATAACTTGCGGATACCGTAGCGATCGTACATCGATGTATCAGAATGCAGTACAGTGGTGGCATAATTGGCTTTCCACGCCGAAAACCGCTTCGTTTCCGCCTCCGTCGGATCAGACAATAACCTCATAACTTGGTCGGGTGGCATCGCAAAAACCACCTTATCAAATTCCTGGATTTCCCCATCAGAAAGCACAATTTTTACAGCATCCGCACTTCTAAAAATATTGGCAATCTCCACATTTAGCCGTATATCGCCCTTAAATCGCTCCAAAATCTTTTCAATGTAAGAATACACCCCGCCTTTAATCCTCACCCAGTTGACCGAGGCATATTCGCGCAAAACAGGCATCGCTAATTCTGCCGGGAAATTGTCGAGCAATTCAAACGGTATCGAGTAGCTGTACATCGTCAGCAACTTCAGCCAATAATTGCGGACGGAGGAGCTTTTCAAAGACTCAGAAAGCGGCACATCGTAGAAATCGTGCTGTTTAGCAAACCGCATTTTCAAAATAAATCCCGCCGAACGAGCGTACAGACTATCCAGCCGCAAATACTCGATCAGGCGTTGGATTCCGGTGAAATTCTTTCGGATAGATACCGCCGACAAAAAGTGAGTGCCATCTTTAAAAAACAGCGCGGAACCAATCTGCACGGGTTCTAATTCAACGCCGAGTTCCTGCATCAAAGCCACGAAATTGTAAAACACAGTGGGAAATTCCAGCACCCCATTTTCTAATATTTCATTGCACTCAGATTGATTGGGCGCTACGTTTTTGTTCAGCGTCCGAATGTGTCCGCCTAAAATCGGCTGACTTTCCAACACAGTGACGTGATGCCCCTGTTTATCGAGCCAGTAGGCTGCTGCCATACCACTGGCTCCGCCCCCAACAATTGCAATTCTCATAGTTCACTCCTAGATTGATAGAAGGAAGTTCGGCAACGGATTCTGTAACGGATGTAACGGATGTAAAGGATAGAAGGAAGAAGGAAGTTCGGCAACGGATTGTGTAACGGATGTAACGGATGTAACGGATGTCCGTCGGAAGAAGGAAGAAGGAAGAAATTTTCGTTTCCCGGTTATACCTGGAAACGCATTTCAGTCTTGCTGTCCCTCGTCATTTTTAAGAGGAGGCAGAGCCTCCAGAAATTCATTCCTTGGCAGAGCCAAGGAACGAGATAGTGAGAGCACAAACTAGAGATTTTTAAGAGGAGGTAGAGCCTCCAGAAATTCATTTCTTGGCACAGCCAAGGAACGAGAGAAACAGGAAAATAACCAATTGCTAATTTTCCTTAGCCTAAAATCGCATCGCCGGATAAACGCTGATACAAAAGCGCGCCCGTCCAAAATGTCGGCGCAAAGCCTGGATAGCCCGAGGAGGCGTTGCAGAAAAAGAAATTGTTGAGGGATGTTTCGTGATTTAGCCGATCGACCCCCATGTTGCGCGGCGTCAGGCTGGAACCGTAGGAATTACCGTTAGGACACCAACAGAAGCGCTCGTTAGTCGTCGGACTTCCGGTAATATGAAAGACCATGTGTTTGCGGAAATTCGGAACATAGTCTTTTTCAACAACATCTAAAATCGAGTCCAGAATCTCTTGTTTCTTCTGTCTGTAAGCTTTGCGATCGGTCTCCCAAAGCTGTTTAAAATAGCTGTAATTAGCAACAGTCAGAAATTCGACAATTTGACAATCTTCTGGACAATCCCGCCGCGCTTCCGTCAGTAAAGTTGGCGTTGTAATTGCAAAACTCGGACGAGAAAAATCATTTCTATCGTACATTTGAGCAAAGGCTTCATTCAGATCCAAGTGTTCCGAATGAAACGTATTCCACTTGCCAAATCCATAGTCTCGGAGATCGATATCTTTGACAACGCAGTACACCATGTAGTTAGATGCAGAATACTCATAGTTGAGTTTCCGCCGCACTGTTTTAGAGAACAGTTCCTCTCCAATCATCTTGGCCGCTCTTTTCGGGTCGAGGTTGCAAATCACCGTGTCGCCCGTGAATTCATGGGTTTGATGGGTGGTCAAATCCATCGCTTCAACTCCCGTTACTGTTTTGTTTGTCACCCTAAAATTCGTGACTTCATGGTTTAATAGAACTTTCCCCCCGTTGGATTCAATGACTTTAACTAAAGAATTGATGACATATTCAAAATGCTGCGTCGGGTAAAATGCGCCTTCTTGATAGCCTCTAAACAAGGCAATCCAAGCATAGAAAGAAAGCTGATTGGGAGGCAGCAAAAAGTCCGGCCATTGCAGGGCTAATAGGGTTTGGGCGGCTTGCGGGAGTTGGAACTTGTCGAAAACGTCCTGAAGTGTACTATTTAGATGTTGGACGGCACAGAATACGTCACCGAAATTTTTGAGCAATTCAATTGGTTTGACGGGAGGAGCGAGTTTTCTTAGTCCTTCGCCGGTTTTCTCGACTTCGTTGACGAATTGGCGAATTCTCTCGCCCGCTTCGGGAAACAGCGCCGACAATCGCCGGATCAGTTCCTCTGGTTCCGAGGGAATATCGAGCGCATACCCAGGCATCCTCATGTGGTCGTAGCCATTCGGATCGTACCGTTCAAAGGTGACATCTCGATCGAGACCGAGTTTTTTGAGAACTCGATTGACTGTATGTCCTTCGCCGCAGTCCCAAACGTAGTGGAATTGGGCATTAAAGGTGTATTTGTTGGCCATCGTAAATGTGTGACCAAAACCTCCCGGATGTTCGTGAGCTTCGAGGATGTGTACGGTTTTGCCGGAGTTTGCCATCAAAGCTCCGAAAACCAGTGCTGATAAACCACTGCCGACGATGAGGTAATCTGTTTTCATGGGAAATTTCCTCGATCGATTGAATCGGGCGATCGTTATCCATCTAAACTAACTCTAAATTCTGAGAAAATTGTGAAGATGGCTTACCACGCTATTTGTAGGGTACGCACTGCACACCTTACGCCACGCCTTTTTGGGCGGGCTAGAAGCCCACCCCACAATTGTGTGAAGCATCTAAATTTAACAGTCCAGTTTGAGCGAATTCTTGTGGGGTGGGCGTCCCGCCCGCCCAAAAAATACAACACCCCACAATAGTGGGAAGCATCTAAATTTAACAGTCAAGTTTGAGCGAATTCTTGTGGGGTGGGCGTCCCGCCCGCCCAAAAAATACAATTTAGGTGGGCTTACTTACAGCTTATTTGTGCGGTACAATCACATCAAAAAAAGCATCCTCCAAATCATAACCAAACATCTGCGACATCGCCATCAACTTCGATTTACTGGGAATTCCCTGCTGATTCAACCAATCAGTCAACACAAAAATTTTGTTCATCAAAAACATTTCCAAAGCTTCAGGATTGTACTGAATACCTTGGGTGCGGTGGAACTGGTGCGGCACCAACATCGCGGCATAGCGCGCCAATTCTCCCGCTTTCCAATCCAGCAAAAATGGCAGCCAAGGATAACAAGCATCTAAGCGAATAAACCACAGCCGCACTTCGGGAATTTCCGAAATTTCTCGCGGATCTAATTCTTCGCGCGGATACTCAATTTCAAATTGTAGCTGCTGTTCGTTTTGGGCGATCGCTCCTTCGGCCAGCCACTTTTCGATCGCAGTCCGCACCGGAGACAAATCTAAACTGTTTATGCGATCGGCATCTATCGATATCATAATACTCATAAAAAGTCAACCCATTTTAAATGTTAGATTGCTCCCACCGATGAATCCGGGGGCAAGAGACCCAATTGCTTGATTGTCAACTGGATAGCATTTAGTTATCATACCACCAGCCATAAACATTAATTAATAAGACATGAAACCTATTATCAAAGTTGATAGAGTCAAATCCGTAGAAGAAGCTGTAGAACTTGAAAGCCTTGGTGTTGATATTGTCAGCATTTCTCTTGGTGAAGATGTCAGATTTGATGACAATCGTCAGGTATCAGAAAATCTTGCTTGTGAAATTCGTAAATCTTTATCATCATCTAAAGCCTGTTGTCAACTGGCATTAAATGAAGAATCTTTATCCTTTATCAAGGATTACAATTTTGACTTAATTCAATTACTAGAATTTGAACTGCATAGTATTGATAGGCACTTTTTAAAGGAAGACGAAGTTAGGATAATTTACTCGGGTATTACTGCTTCCCACGATGATGCTCCTTCTTGGATATTTAGTAGCTTTGAAAATGAAGATTGTCTTAATGCCAGTTATTTTCATCTCGATCTTCTCGCAGATTTAGAAAACTCCTGGTCTTTTCTAAAACACGAATGCCCAAAATATTCAGATACGTTGCAGATTAGTGATATTAATAATCTAGCATCTCAGTATCCAATACTCATTGGTCTCAATCCTTCAATAGAGGCTATACAAGATTGCCTGAACATAGTGCCCAATATCTGTGGTATTAACTTTACATTAGCTTCAGAGCCAATTAATAATAATGTTCACTGGCTTGATTACTCTAGCTTAATTAATATTCTTCAGGCTCTGCGTTCCGGCTCATAGAATGCTATTAATACTGCCCGCGGGTCGATTATACCTAGAATATCCTGTAACTAATTACCCATTTTTCCCAAACTTGCTATCCTGCAAAGAATTACCAATCCCCTGGATAATTCCCCGCCCGATCAAACCAATTCCCCGCCCTATAACCTGAGTCAAAACGTAAACAACAGCAGCACCCAACAGCGAAATAACCGCGCGAACTCTAGGTGCGATCGCATCCCTGGTTTCCAGCACCAAAGTCAAGGCTAACTGCCACCCAGATAACTGTGCTAACTCCAGATTTCTCGGAGCATAAATAGAAATTTTCTTAATTCCTGAATCGCCCAAAACAAACAGCCAAAACCTGCTTTCAAAAATAGCTTTCGGTTCCACAAAGTATCTATCCCAGCTATATCTCCACGACAAATCATTCCGAAATCTCTCAATTTCTCGCGTCGAAATCAACTTACCATCGTAAAAAATTTGCTTGATTTCTTCAATATTTGCCAAATTATTTAGTAGAGGCTGTACCACTCCGCTAGCAACTTGAATTGCCAAATTTTCCAACAAAGCTTCAGCTCGCTGCATCGCTGCCGGGCTGCCAGCAACACAAGAAATATTGTCAACTGTTAGCGGAATTTCAAATAGCAAATGTGCAAAAAAATCAACTGTCATCGGTATTTTGTCAAGGATTTGTGCTGCAACTACATCAGCATCTGCCAGCAGCACCGGCACAACTTCTACACCGCTGCCTGCCAAGATATCAGCAGCGCTTGCACCTTGACTTTCTGCCAATTTCAAGCTCGTTTGACTGCCATCAAAAACCCCAGTTTCTCCCGTTTGCAGTGTATAGTATCTGCCAAAAAAATCTATGATTGTTGCCTCCCACAAATCCCGCAAAATAGCAGGCATTTTTTCAGACAATTGAGTTTGCTGCACTTGCGAAAAGCGCAATTCCTCCAGCAAATCCTTTAACTTCCGCAGGATGGAACTCATTAATTCACGCTTTTTGGCCGATCGCAAAATATCGATTTCCAAAGGCAAGCCAGTCAAATTCACCAAATCAAACTGCAATTTAGCAGTCACCGAGTCAAACAAGCTATTTTGCCAATTAGTTGCAACCACCAAAGATTCAGCCGAAACTTGGGAATTCGTTAATTGCGATTGAGAATTATTCAACAAATTCTCCCGTCTTCCTTCTGCCTCTGCCTTCTCCCCTCTTCCTTCTTCCTTCTTCCTTCTTCCTTCTTCCTTCTTCCTTCTTCCTTCTACCTTGTCCCCTTTCCCTTCAAATAATAACTGACTGACAATCCAACGAGCTGCGAGCAATTCTCTGCGGCGCCCGCTGAGTACAACCCCATCTAAAATAGAGGGCAAATCTGTCGGTGCGGCGGCTCTGAACTCTTGCAAATCAGCTTGGACAACCGCCAAAGTTGCATCTATCTCCCGTAGTCCAGAACGACAAAAATAAGCCAGCATTTTTTTATGTACTGGCGTATCAATTGTCGAATTATCTGCATTTTTATCTGCAATTGCTGCGGAGTTTTCTACTGTTTGAACCACCGCTGCATTTAGTTCTATTTCCGAGTTAGCTGCCGCATCCGTCGCCCAATAAGTGCTACCAGATGCCACCGCGCGAATAGCTTCGATTGTCAGGGAAATATCTCTACCTTTAGGACAATAGCCATTCGCGCCCGTCGCCTGTACCTCCGCCAACAGCTCCGCTGTCAGCGGCCCGCCTAGCAGCAACAGAGGCAGATTGGGGTACAAACTTTTGAGTTCGCGACAAAATGCCACCGCCTCTATTTGACCCGATCGCAAATTTAGGGTCTCAACAGCCAAAATTACCAAATCAGCGGGCTTCTTGGCTGCAAAGGAGTCGATCGATCGAGCTTCTAGAACCCGCAAAGCCTCGGTTGCGGTTGAAACCTCTGCAACAACTTGCAAGTCTGGATACTGCTCGCAAGCAACTCGCAGCCCCAGCCGGAAAATGGGGTCGCCCTCGATCGTCAGCACTTGGAAATTACTCACTTGATTTTAGATTTGAGATTTTAGAGACCGATCGCGCGAAAACCCAATTACTCCGGGAGCAAATTAGCATCAGGAGGCCCAGCCGATTCAGGAATCGAGGGCGGCGCGGGTTCCGGAGCCGGAGCCGGAGGAGCAGGTTCCGGAGCCGGAGCCGGGGCTTCTTGTCTCGCGGGCGGATAGTAAGGTTCCGGCTCCCTAGCAGGCGGATAGTAAGGTTCCGGTTCCGGCTCTCTAGCAGGCGGATAGTAAGGTTCCGGCTCCCTAGCAGGCGGATAGTAAGGTTCTGGTGGCGGGGCCTCTTGTCTAGCAGGCGGATAGTAAGGCTCTGGCTCTGGCGCGTACTCCTCCTGTCGCGGAGCTGGCGCGTACTCCTCCTGTCGCGGAGCTGGCGCGTACTCCTCCTGTCGCGGAGCTGGCGCCTCATCGCGAGCGGGTTCCGGCGCATACTCGCGAGCGGGTTCCGGCGGCGGCGCACTGTTGGCTCTGAGTTCAGCACTCCAGCGCCCGATCGCACCTGCTGCCTCTGAATACAGCGCCCTACCGTAACCGATTTGGGAAGCAGTATCGATCGCCGCTCCTAGACTGCCTTGAGACGCCAATTCCGCAGCTCGATCGAGAATCGGTCTGTCTTGAGCAACTTGCAGTTCGCTCACCCACTGATAGACATTATCCTGAGCTTTCGCGTACAAAGTCCTACCGCTCTTAATTGCCGAAGCTTTTTCAATAGCAGCACTAAGTTTTCCTTGCTTCGCCAGGGCGATCGCTTCATCCAAAAAAGGCTGATCTTGAATAACTTCTATGCGTTTCGTCCACTGAGCCAAGAGAGTTTGCGCTTCTATCCTGCGGGGGCGGTTTTGAGCAACCAGGAGTAGCTGAGCCATGCCGCCGTTGAGTCCTTCAACCGTTTGCGCTTCTGCCAACTGCTTCGCCAGAGTCAGAAAAGATTGGTCTTCGATCCGCTGAATTTCCCGGCGCCAAGCTGCCACCAAAGTTTGAGCGTGAACCCGCCGTGGTTGCTTAAGTCCGATGGTTTGCGCTTGCTCGATCGCGAGTCCAAACGTCCCTATCTGACCGAAACTAGCGATCGTGCTCGCCACTTGCAGCCGCAGCAAATCTTGAAACTGCACCTGCAAATTTTCAATTTGAACTTGAGCTTGCTTGTACAGAGGGCGACCCGGAGCAATTTGGCTAGCAGCCCCCTGCCCTTCGAGCAAGCTAAAAATGTGTTGTGGCAGCGGAGTTGATATCGACTGGTTCCAAGTCACTGCCTGAGCTCTACCCAACTGCATCAAATCTTGAGCTTCCGCAAATAGCGGGGAATCCTGCGGCACAACAGAAGCAGCCTCGATCGCCCCCGGTAGGTCTTTCGCCCCCAACCGCTTAGTAGCCATTGCCAGCAAAATTCGGCTCCATCCCTCAATTTCCTTTTCAGCTTTAGCGCGGGCAAAAAGCTGCGAGTCTATTTTGCGAGCCAGGACTATCGCCTCAGCGAACTTTTGCGGAGTCTCGTCCTTCGCCAAATCTCTAGCCTCTTGCAAGCGCTGCCAGCCGTTTCTTTCCAAAGAAATCTGCTGGATCAGCTCGTTGTAACGCTTCTGACTCCAGAAAATATTTTCCAGCTTGAACAGAGCTTGAGCATAATCCCAAGCCTTCTTTAAATCCTCACTTTTCAAAGCTGCTAGGGCTGTCTCGTAGAGTTTTTGGCCCTCCTGCCAATTTTTTTCCCAAGCAGTAACAGCCTCTTCTACCTCGGGGTAAGACGGACTGGTTTTCGGAATTTTCGCAACAATCTCCAGAGCGCCTTTCAAATCGCCCCTCTCAATTTTTGCCCTGGCAAATCCCAGAATGGCTTTCGACCATTCCCCTATCAAATGTTGACCTTGCGAGTATAGCGGATGTTCTTTCGGCCAAGCCTGCACCAATGCCATTGCCGATTCTAGCTGTTCTAGCTTGCCCGACTTAGCAGCTTGCTGAGCGCAATAAAGTCGTTCTCCGTCCGCCGCCAGTGGCGACAGTTGCTGGCAATTCGGCGGCGGCGGCATCGTCAGCAACCACAGAAATGCAGCGGCCCCCGTTACTCCAAATCCCACCAGGAGACTCAGCCAGATTAGCTGCCACTGCCAAAAAGTTCTTTTCCCCTCGGTCGGCCCGGCCGTTACGAAGGAACTCGCATCGCCTGTCACCTCTGCACTGAACTGTGCCGTCGGTTTAGGGGATGGGTTGTATTGCGGTGGTGTGTGGAATTGGTCAGATTGTCGTCTCGCCATTACTTCAGCCTGTCCTGTAATGCGCACTCTTCATGTGACACTCCCACATCAAATCTATAGATTGTGATGTCGGCTTCTGACTCCTGTTAAGGAGATCGAGAACTTCCTTCAAGGTACTGGCAATCTTTCCCTCTAGGGCGTTTTATAGTGAGGTTCGTGTCCCGCCCCACTGGTTGCTTCCGAGTATTTTAGGCTCTCGAAGCACGTAAATCATACCAGTTATCACACAGTTATTCACAGATCCCGGGGCCGTTTAGCCGAAAAAACAGTATAAAGCCCCGTCAGTCTATCAATTTTAGATTTTAGATTTTAGATTTTAGATTTTAGAATTGACTCTGCACATGAATTGTGGGAGGGATTCAACTAAGCTCTCATATTAAATCCGCCTCAGAGATTCCACGATCGGACTCAGCGGTTGAAACCGCAATTACACAAAGTTTGCTCAACTCCAAGCCGATTTAAAAATAAAGGGGTATTAAAGCCGGATTTGGTCTACACTTTTACCTGTAGGGGTAGGATTGATTTTTTGGGTTTAGTCGTAAATTTTATTCCCGATCGCCAAACTTGCCGATCGAGTTTAAGTTTTCTGTTTTCCTTTTTTTCTACTGTGCCGAATTCCGGCGGGCGACGGTCAAAAACCCGATCGAGCGCTGCTAAATTCTTAAATCATTTTATACGACCGACTGGCCGAGCAAAAATAGCGGCTTTGGTTCCAATAGCCGCGGCTTTATCGGTTACGAAGCCTTGGGCGTATCGCTGACACTCGATGCTTCCGTGGCGGACTCGGCCGATCGATATCCGTAGAAATCTATCCGGTAGTCTACAATTCTGACACCCGTTTGCTGTTGAATTTGCTCGATCAAGTCGATCGGCAATTCCACATGAACGTCCAGAATCTGAGCCGTATCAAGACAATTGACGTGAGAGTGAGAGTCGCTGACATTGCCGTACAAGCGTCCCTCCGAGCGTTCTATGCACTCAATAATCCCTTCTCTCGACAAAGCTTCTAGATTTTGATAAACCGAAGTATGACCGATCGAATGCGCTTGTTGGTTGAGGCGATCGTAAATTTCGCGAGCCGAGAGGTGTTCTTTTGCCTCCCACAAAAGTTCTAGAATAAATCGACGCTGGCGGCTCAAGCGCATTCCCATCGCCTGACAGCGGTTTAAAGCATCTTCTAATGAACGAATTGGTTTCACAGCTACCGCCTTATAAAGCCTGCTCGATTTTTAATTCTGGTACAATATTGCACGCCTACATATCCACTAATTCTAACGCAGGCTTGCCCAACAGTAGAAGGTAGAGGGCAAAAATCTCAAATGAGTGAATTTTTTGGAGTTGCTGCTCAACTCTATCTTCTACTGCAACACCTCCTAGTTCGAGGATTTGATGGCGTTAACCAGTAACTTGGCGATTTCCGAGAGTTGCTTTTTGTTGAAAGTTTTGAGCAAAAGCTTGACTACCGCCTTCGGTTCGGCGGGAAGTGCTACTTGCTTCGACGCGGAGGCTGGGGCTGCTGGGGCGCTTGCCTCTGCTGGTTTTGGGCTTGCTGCCAAAAGTAGCAAATTTTTACTCGGAACGATCGTCTTGACTTTCCCCCCTTGCACCAAATCCCCAGCTTCCTTGAGTTCTTTGATAATCAGCGGAGCTAAGACTTTATAAGAGTTTTTGGGATTAACGATCGCTGCTCTAGCTGTTTTTACTAAATTTTGCCAAGTCTCTATTTTACCTCCCAACTTATAGAGGCGAACGCACACAGCCGTCAACTCAGAGCGACTAGCAGGCGATTCTTTCTGCTTGAACACCTGCAACATTTCTTTGAGTAAAGTCATCACTTCAACAGCAAAATTCGCCGGCACAGCGCCCGCTGTTGGAGCGGCGGGCGTACCAGGCCCAGCAGCAGCCTGCACTTTACCCGACGCCAATTTATTGAGGTGAGTTTCCAGTTGAGCAAAAACAGGCATCACCTGCTGCACGAGTTTTTCTCCCTCTTCATTCCTCAAGCCGAAAGGCCCCTCCAGTCGCCCCAGCAAGTCCTTAAGCGTATCAACTCCCTTTAAAAATAGGGATTCTGCCGTTTGGTCAACCTGCTTGACGGGCCCGTCCTTGAGCACCTTAAAACAATCTTCCAAGCGGTGAGCGGTTGTTTTAATACTATCTAAGCCAAGCATAGCCGCCCCTCCTTTCACGGAATGGGCGGCTCGAAACATCTCTTGGACGCTTTCGGGGTCTTTCATCGTGGACTTTAAATCCACTAAACCATTTTCTAGAGTATCGAGGTGCTCCTTAGCCTCCTCTATAAACAAACGCATAATTCGGTCTTGCTGATCTGACACGACAGTCCTCCTAACAATCTGTGCACCCTCCAGAAAGCACCCTCTTCCCCGGAGAAAACGCGACTCTTGGCTAAAGTCGGAAGTTCCCATGCAAAACATTCTAGCCTGCCTCAGCTAGCAGACTCAAAATACTGGTGTCTGGGCCGTCCTAGCTCTAAAACTGGTGCGGTGGAGATTGAGGCTAGAGTTCTGAGGGAGTATCTGGAGCGATTTCAATGCCCATTCCTTGTTTCATCATCTGCTGAGCCGTAATCAAGTCGTTTAACTCCTTGACTTCGACGCCGATGTCTTGGCAAGCCTTTTTCAGTTCCCGCTCGAAGGTGTTGAGGTCGCCTCCGTAGCCGCAAAGCTTCGCGGCTGTAGCGATTCCTTGTTGGGCGTTAGCTTTGGCGCAGTCGATCAATTCAATGCCTTTGAGGGGTTGGGAGGATGCCATAATTTCAAGCCACAATTTATATTTTCTCCCACTGTACCTAGAAGGTTGAGGTCGATCGATCTATCGAAAGGCATGAAAAATCCTGCCTGTGCTGAGTGTTGCCAATTCATAGCTATTTTTTGGGAGTTCCTGCGAAGATGGCAGTAGTTGAGATTTTCTAACCCTGACTGTGCGTAAATTACACTAGATTACTGTGAAAAATGTTTCCCAATCTAAAATGCACTGGGTCTGGAGCGTCCGGCACCGCCTGTTTGTGTCTGTTCTGTTTGCTATGGCAGTTGCTGTGTTGCTGCCGCCTGACTATCTCCCCCTGACTCGGACGCTGTGCATTTGGAACGCGGGCGCGGTCAGTTTTCTGATTTTGACTTGGATGCTGATGCTGCAAGGCACTCCCGAAATGATGCGCCACCACGCTCAGCAGTTGGATGCTGGCCGCTTAACAATCTTAAGTACGATCGTGGCAGCGGCTTTTGCTAGCTTGTTAGCTATCTTCTTCCTGCTGCGCGATACCAAAGGCCTGTCGCCGAATTTGCTATTTCTGCACTTGGGGCTTTCTGTCCTCACAATTGTCGGGTCTTGGATGCAGGTACACACTATCTTCACGATGCACTATGCCCGCAGCTACTACCAAAACCGCAGCAAGCAGCACGGCAGTTACTTACAGGCGGGGGGTTTGGATTTTCCGGGCGACGAGGAACCTGACTACAAAGATTTTTTATATTTCTCCTTTGGTATTGGCATGACTTGCCAAGTTGCAGACGTGCAGATAACTTCTCGTTCCACGAGGTATCTCGTGCTTTTTCACAGCGTGCTGTCGTTCTTTTTTAACACCGCTATTCTGGCTATGAGCGTCAATATTATTGCTGGATTGAGTTGATAGGATTAAGTAGCAGTGGTATGATTTAGAGTATGATGCGGAAACTTTCATCCTAATAATAGTTAGGTGGTAATTGCTAAATTGAAGTAGTCCAACCATCGGGAAGCTCACTTACATCTTCTAGTAGGAAGTTAGCGTACACGAATATTCGGACATCATCGTAGAGATCGCTAAGAACACGTTTCCGGGCACCGGATTTGTCCCACGGTTGAAGATCGGAGTCTAGCTCACAGAAACCAACCCAGGGATGCCCCTCTGCCTGTAATTCTTCAGATTTAACTATCACAGCCGCCAAAACAGCTAAGTCATAGGGTTTAAGGGAGAGATCATCCATTGCACCGATAGATATTTGGCGCTCCAGCATTGGCTCTGAAAGCGGAAAGACGTTGAGACTAGGATGGTTCGCTAAGTCATTCAATCGTTCTGAAACTTTCGTCAGTTCATTTGCCACTAATCCATCAAATAGAGCAAATACCCGACGTGCTGCATCCGCATCCTCAGCGGTCACTCGACCTTCATCTGTTGCCCATCTCACAAATTTGCGTAAATCATCAGAGCGAGAGCGTGGGGAAAACCTTCGAGGTACGGTTTCACGTGCTTCTGTAAGGCATATTGCAGGCACATATAACTTAAACTCACCAGCCTGAGCGCGTTGAAGCAACTGAATAGCCTGTGGACTTTGCAAGTGTGCTGGAGCAATAACATCCACTACCCAATTTGTTTCCACTAAAACTGCTTTGGGTTTCACTTTGCACTCTTACTCCATCTAGGGCCAGCAGCCCTCACTTCCCCAATTCGGAGAAGGCTCATTATTGGTTCGGCAAGTAGGTTTCTTAAATCATTTGGGAGGTTGTCCATACTAGCAGTCAGCTTCAGTTTCTCAAGCCATCGCTGAACTCGCGATTCAAACTCCATACCAGGGTTTGCTTTCCATTGTTCATCTGCAGGTGGTAGCAAAGAATCTGGAAGTTTCGCTTCACCAACTACATCAATTGACTCACCATTATACTTCTCTAAGGAGTCGCGGAGGAGAATCACACGCTCACCAGTTACGACAAGTCCAACTGAACAACCAATAGATGCCATAGTGTGTTTAAGCTGTGCAATAAGTTGAGCGTTGATACTGATGTCTTTCAGCTTTACCTCAACGATCATCAAATATTCCCCATCTTGGCTTGTCACAACAATATCTGGTTGGGATGTTTTTATCATGGCATTATATCGCAGCAAATTTATTGGCGATGCAGTAAATCAACGACTAGCCTAAGCTTTGCGTAACAAAATTATAACTTGAGGGCATTCAAATTAGGTCATTTAAACGTCAAGACACGGACAATCAATTGATCTACCAAGTTGATGTTGATGGGACAGCAATTTTAATGCTGATTTTCCCACCCAAAGTCGATCGCCCTCGACCCCCCGACACTACAAGCAAACGGGCGATCGCACGCCCCCGTTCTGCCAATCTCAAAATTTCCTGACATTTTTGTTGCTAAAACGAAGTCATTACGAGTATGATTTAACAAGAAGCAAAAAAGAGAGCCGCCATGAGGATAGAAGAAATTCCCCTCAACCAGATTCGCCGCCCCCTGCCGCGAGTCAACGACCAAAGCAAAGTAGCCGCCCTCATGGAATCCATCCGCGAGGTAGGTTTAAACGAACCCATCGACGTGCTAGAAGTAGATGGACAGTATTACGGATTTTCCGGCTGCCATCGGTACGAAGCTTGCCAGCGTCTCGGTTTAGAAACTATCCGCTGTAAAGTACGCCGAGCTACCCGTGCCGTGTTGCAGATGCACCTAGCCTGAGCCTCTCAACAGAAATTCAGGACAGGCAAATATTCTCTCGCCCAAAGCTTTCTAAGAAGTTCGATCGACAATCACTAATAACAAGCTAAAAACCTATGACTACCAACAACCACAAACAACATCTTTACCCGACCCGCATCGATATGTCAGCAGCCACCCGCTCTCAAGTAGTCGGGCTGCTCAACGCCACGCTGGCAACGACTCTGGACTTAAAAACTCAAGTCAAACAAGCTCACTGGAACGTCAAAGGCATGGACTTCTACCAGTTGCACTTGCTGTTTGACGAAATGGCAACAGAACTCGAAGAATACATCGATTTAGTTGCCGAACGGGTCACAGCTTTGGGTGGTTTGGCTGTAGGAACAGCCCGCACAGCCGCCGCAGATTCGATCCTGCCAGAATTTCCTTTCGACATTTTAGACGGCAAAGAATACGTGACGGCTTTGGCCGATCGCTACGCACCCTACGCCCAACACCTGCGAGTTGCCATCGACACAACAGGTGAACTCGGCGACGCCGATACAGCGGATCTCTACACGGAAATTTCGCGGACAATTGATAAGCGTTTGTGGTTCCTAGAAGCGCATTTGCAAGCTTCTGCGACAACTGCAACAGTCGCCGCCGAAAAAGTTGCCGTCAAATAGCCACAAAAAAAGTTGTAGGGTGGACACGGGAGTCCGCCCCACAGATGTATTTCCTTAAGGCTCGTGACAGTTTACGATCGAGAATATGTCCATTTATTAATTTGGATGAGTTTTTCGTGACTGCCAATATTCCAGATTATGCTCCTCAACTGCAACGCCTGATGGAACAGGCGGGGCTTTCGAGCGATCGAGAACTCAGCCAAAAAGCGGGAGTTTCCGAGATCCAGCTAAGCCGCCTGCGTCGTGGCTTAGCCCTGCAAACCCGAGCCGACATCCTGCTCAAAATCAGTCAAGCTTTACAAATTTCCTTAACCGAACTGCTGGCAACCTTGGCGCCAAACTATGTAGAGTTAGAACAGGCACCACCGACAGCCCTAGAACAAGAATATCAGCGCCTGCAAGCTTCGATCGAACAGCAGCGAGAATCTTTGATGCAGGAATTCCAGCTATCTAGCGTGCAAATTTTAGAATCTTGGATGTTGCAGTGGCCGACTGCTGCGAGCAAAGCTCAGGAAAATCACAACTTGCGGGCTCAGAAACTACTGCCCCTGCTGCGGCCCGTCGAGCAGTTATTAGAGCATTGGGGAGTGGAGTCGATCGCTCCAGTCGGAGCCGAGATTCCCTACAACCCCCAACAGCATCAGCTCATGGAAGGAACAGCAGATCCTGGAGAACCCGTCAAAGTCCGCTACACAGGCTACAGACAAGGCGACAAACTACTCTACCGCGCCAAAGTTAGCCCAGTCTGATTAATACCAGAAGGGCATTCGGCAGAACAAAGATTGTCTTTCTCTCAAAATTCACTCCCGGCGAAGCGCTGCGACTCTGATCAGCGTTACGATCCGCGACGAGCACCATCTTTTACACTCAAAACTATTCTCCCGCTCTCAGGCTCTGGCACTTTCCCCCTCTCTTATTTGGATCGGAGTCCATCTCGCAGCTATACTAGCCTAGTCTGGCTAGAAATTCTGACATTCCCACCGCAAAATATGAGTCCTGTAGTTAAAATTATTCAGCCCTCTGGCATTTTAGACGGCACCAAGGCAAGTCAATTCCGCCAAGAGATTAGCGACCTAGTGGAAGCGGGAGCCGATGTGGTATTGATAGACTTCACTGATGTGACATTTATGGATAGTTCTGGTTTAGGCGCTTTAGTCTTGGCGCTCAAAACAGTCCGGGCCGCTGGGAGTCAATTAGTTGTCTGTTCTATCAACGAGCAAATCCGCATCTTATTTGAACTCACCAGCATGGATCGAGTTTTCGAGATATTTCAGACCCGCGATGCTTTTAATAGCAAAATTCTCTCAACTAACTAAATCCTTGGGCTGCTGCCTTCTTGCTATTTGGTCACAGATGTAATGCAAGAAGTCAGCTAGCCAAAGTTTACCTTGAGTAAAGACCAATCATCATCAAAAACTGCTTTAGCGTTCAACTTTTGAATGTAGTTCAAAACCAGCTCTAACTGGTCGGCACTTGCACCGTTGTAAGCTGCTAACAGGTCGATGAAAGGGTCAAGCCCCCAGATATTGCCGTCAGGTTGGTGGATCTCGTATACCCCGTCGCTAAAGATGTAGAGAGTGCTCAAATCCTCGACATCGCAGCAATTATCGACATAGGGGGCGTCGGGGAACATCCCGACCGGCATTCCGGGGGTTTTTAATCGCTGGATTTTAGCGGTGCTCGCAGGGGACTGGGAAATCAACACTGCGGGTGGATGGCCGGCGCTGGCATAAACTAGCTGGCGAGAAATGCGGTTGTAAACGCCGTACCAGATGGTGAAATACTTGTCATTTTGGTAGCTCATCTGGAAGGTGGTGTTGAGGGCGCGCAAAACGTCGCTGGGTTTGTAGTAGTCTATGTTGGGGAGCGTGCGCGATCGCAGCAAATTCAGCACGGCCACCGAAGGCAGCGCCGCCCGCAAACCGTGACCGGCTACGTCGAGCAAGTAAATCGCCAAATAATCGGCATCTAGCCAGTTGTAGTCAAAGCAATCTCCCCCCAACTGCCGGGAGGGAATGAATTTTGCTTCGATGCTGAAAGGTTCCGTCATCGGATCTGGCAGCAGCGATTGCACGTACTCCGCGGCCTCGGCTAGTTCTGCTTCCAGACTTTGCTTGGCTATTTTCAAATCTCGGCTGAGTTGGTGCAGCCTCAATCCCGCGCGTACTCTTGCCTGTAACTCGTTGAGTTCGATCGGCTTGGAGATAAAATCGTCGGCACCGGCGTCGAGGCCTTTGACTCGATCGGCGATCGAACCCAAAGAAGTCAACAAAAAGAATTGTGTAGTTGACAGATCCGGATCTGCCTTAACTCGACGACACACATCGATGCCGGTCAAGCGCGGCATGATCCAATCGCAAATTATCAGGGCCGGACGCAATTTTTGCGCCTGGGCTACACCGTCTTCGCCATTGCTTGCTACTGTTACTTCGTAACCCTGTTTTTTCAGGGTTCTTCTCAGCAGTTCTTGAACAGCCGTATCATCGTCAATAACCAGAATTTGAAACATGGGCACTTAGGTACTACAAGTTTTTCAAGGTCTGGGGGTCATTTAAAATATATCCTGTCAGCGCCCTTGTCTGAGATTGAGTATAGTTGATTGACATCGCTTTCGAGGTAATTGCTTTTGACGGCGGGTCGTTGAGTTCAATTTACGTTAAAATTTGATAGAAATTTGGCGCGATCGAACTTCACTCAGTTTATACTCAGAATATAAATTTTTATAGACTTTTATTTGCCACAGGCGCTGGTTGACATGAAAATGCTATTTATGGTATAGTGGCTAACCGATTAGTGGATTAGACATCGATCGACGGCCCACCAAAGCTAGTATCCTCAAACAACCATTCAATTTTGCCGCCGTTATACTTTGTCTCGTTGTATTTTATCTGGTTGTATTTTGTCTCGTTGTATTTTGCCCACCGGCCGATGAAGAACTTGTGTGGTGAGCGTGATTGAATTAAAGGGTTCCGAAAAGTTGCCGATGCTAAAAAAAGCGGATCTTCAAGTCAATACAGGTCTGAATGGATTAAGCTGGGTTTTGTCGTGGTTTGCACAATTGTACGACTCGCGAATTCCTACAAGTGTGTGGATAAGGTGTCAGTTGGCTTTGGCTGAGGGCTTTACGAATGCGGTGCGTCACGCCCACAAGGGCAAACCAGCGGATTTGCCTGTTGACATTCAGGTGGCGGTGTTCGCTGACTCTTTAGAGATTAAAATTTGGGACTCGGGCGATCCGTTTGATTTAGAGAAAAAAATCAAAGATATTTCGGAAAAAGTCGATATTCACTCTCCGGGTGGGCGGGGCCTAAAATTAATCAAAGACATCGCAGACAGTATGAGTTATGTGAGAATGCCCGATGGCAGGAACTGTTTGTCGATCGTCAAAAATTATTCGCCCTGTCTTAATCCCGAACGATGAAGCTGATATTTGGTTGGCAACTGCCGGAGGAACTCTCGGGTTAATAGGCTTTAGAAGCTTTTAAACGCGGGACGTAGGATTCAGCCACAGCAGAATTGTCCGTTTTAATTCATTTAATTCTCGATACACTTCTTGTTTAACCCACTGCCCGATCGCGTCGAAGGGCGTAAAAATTTGACCCACAGGCCAGCTAACATCTTGACCTAACGGTGTTTGATGGTTGCCCGCTAGAGTCTGAACGGTAATCATGTCGGGAAATCGTGCTTTTAGCAGTTTGGTCAACAGCAGGGTTTGGTCGATGTTGTCGCCGTTAAATTTGACTAAAAGATTGCGCCGGATTTGATAGCTATTTTGGACGAGGCGATTAGTCTCTTGCGGGGACGGGGTAAACTCAACGTTAAAGACGGGGGAAATTTGCTCTACGATCGGGATTGCTTCGGATGCCGCATAATTGTTGAAAGAAATCAGAATATTGCCTGCCCTTTCTATGTCAAATACAGAACCGATCAGCAAGTGCAGTTTGCATCCCATGCTGTGTCCCATCCCGTAAATGGGGAGATAGGAAGATTTGAGCAATTTAGAGGCGCGCAGGCGATCGAGGGCATTTTCAAATTTGTTGAGGACATCGCGGGCGATCGCAATATGATCCAAAGTATTCACAAACGGCGTTGCGACTACAACATATCCTTGATTCCCCAAAGCCTCTAACAGCCAGCGATAGGTGACTTGCGGTGCTGTCGCCACAAATGCACCGCCGAGAAAATGTACGATCGCGATCGGTCTTGAAGGAATTAATACCCAATTGCCAGAAATTTCTTGCCAGTCCATAAATTCAATCTAATTCAAAGTAAAAAGGCGATCGTCCTCTAAAGGTAAAAGGCAGAATGTTTTATAAATTTTTGCTTGTATTTTCTGCATCAAAAAGGGGTTTGCTACCCATTTTTTAATTCCCAAAACTTTCCTTTTTACTTATACATTATTTATTCTAACTGTTTTCGCAGCAAATAGCACGACGCGGGAAAGCTGCTATTAGCGCCTTGTATAGGCTTGAAGCTAGTGGCAGAATAAATCAAGGCTAACATCCGATCGCTACTTTCAAAAAATTTTATATTGTCTCCCCCCGCACGGCTGCAAGCCGCTGTAGCTGGTATTGCGGGTAATTGACCCGACAGAATATTAACAGTCAAATACGGCTCAAAACCCCACTATCGCCTATTAATCAGCCCCTGGGCGATCGGCTTCGATTCGGCGTTATTAGCAGCACCTAATTTCTTGACTAAACCCGCATACAACTATAACATCCTTTAGGACAGCCCCCCGATTTCAGACGATCGCTGGCGGTTTAATTCTGCCGAATGACCAATACCTTCTGCCGTTTGATGACTCAACTTTTCGTGAGTTTTCATCCATTTCCACTTGTGGACAGTAGCTTGAGGATTTAGCACCGTCGTAGCGACGCCGTAAACAAGAGTCGGCAAAACCTCCCGATTTAACCAACTTTGTCCCAGCTTTCTCATGTAGTGCAGTGCCAAAACTTCTCGGAATTTGTTAATCTTTTTCAAAAGCGGCAAATTCTTAAAGCGTACCTGTTCGTACTCGTTGAGCGATAACTCTTTTTCTCCCCGCAAGCGCCGCAGTTGGTTTTCCTTGACACAATCAGAAGCTATACGCTTCTTCAGCCAGTGCTTATCTGTGAGAGAGTTCCCTCTAATTCGATAATTTCCCAAAGGTTCTGTCGCCGCTAGCAAGCCGTACTTTTGAGCAAGTTTGGTAAATAACTCTGTATCTTCTCCTACCTGCCAATCTTCTGCAAACCCGCCTTCTTGGAGTAGAATATAGCGATAGACTACAACAGAAGACGGGAAAACCCAAGGACTTTCGCCTGTCTCCTTAATCGCCTGCATTTCTGCTTTAGTTGTAGGATAGGTGGGAATGTAACTCAACTTGTTGCCGCGCTTGTCTAAATACCGCAAAGCGTGAGCCACAGCTTTGACTTCTGGATTGTCTGCGAGCATTTTCAGGCAAACTTCTAACTTATTGGGTTCCCAGGTATCGTCGCTGTCGATAAATGCTACATACTCGCCTGTGGCGCGATACATCATTAAATTTCTCGACTTAGAAACCCCGTAATTTTCGGGATTTCTGAAGTATTGAATTCTCGAATCTTGCTCTACCAGCTTAGCAGCAACTTTGTCAGTAGCGTCAGTAGAGCAGTCATCAACAATTAAAATTTCTAGATTCTTGTGGGTACCATTGAGTACGGAGGCAACTGTCTCGGCCAGAGTGTCGGCGGCATTAAATGCAGGAATGATTACACTGACTTTTTCGCTGTTCATAACTTGCATTAGGTGTGGTTTGGTAGTGATTGGCCGAAGTATAGTCTGGAAGCAGACCCTCTGACTCCTTTACCTGTAAGTACCAGTATTCCCGAAACTTGCCTACATACTGCCAATATAACAGGCTTACCGACCTCAGTGTTATCTACCATAAGGAGGGGACAGCCGTTAGCAGCCGGAGTGCAGACTATTATTGGGCGGGGAATTTTTCTGACACCAAGGCTTCTGCTGCAAGGGATTGAAGGTTTTATCCCGCGACTGGAGTTGTCATAAATTCGATCGCATCTTTTTACTTTAATAGAACTTACCCAGAAAAACCCGGTCTCATGCAAAATGATTGTTTTGATAACTATACAGCTACAAAAAAAACGGGTTTCTGACCGAAAGCATCCAGGATACAAGCCCCCGCATTTATCCGTGGGGTCAATGCTTCAATTCTTTAATCTAAAATCTCAAATTTCAAATCGATTGACTCAGTTCGATTCGGGTTAATCGCTGAGCATAAAATTGTTTTTCCTACGCGATGTGCGGGCGAGTGAGGACTTTGATTCCTCACTACAAACCTAATTATAATTATTTAATCCAACTTGAGAGCAAGATTGGGTAAATCCTGTTTTATTGATTTACTCACCAGTCGAACAACTGCCCAAAAAGTGCTATTCTAAGTCTGCTATGTGTTGCATGGTCATAGCAATTACCTAAAATACTGATTGTTTTGCTGGGCATTGCTTAATCAGGCTATGAAAACAAATAAATTGAAAATTCCGAAGCTTTGTGAATACTGTTTATATGATTTGCATCTTTAGTTTTTTCTACAGTAAATCAGCAACGCCGTTTTTCTGCGTTCATCAGCTTTGTTGAAATCTGTATATTCTCAAAAAAGATGCTTTTTTCAACTTGTTTAATTATTAAATTGCCATAAGCTGTCCCTCTTTTCTCTCTTCCTCTTGTACCGCGATCGCCTCCCAGGGTCAAATCGTTTCCCCATCTGCCATAACAGGTAATTTATTTGCGGTTGAACTCAGTACCGCTAGGTTTTAGGGAAGATGCTCCTAAAAGTATACTATAAAAAATCCTCGCCTCACCCGTAAAAAATGTTGCCAAAGTTCTTGAGCAAAGTGCGAATTTATACTTGTTGCCTAACAGTCTTGGTGTTGGGTGGCTGCCAGCAGCAGCTACAGCCAACCTTGCAGCAGCAGCGCAGCAAACAGGGGATGGTAGTTTCGGCTCACCCTCTGGCGAGCGCTGCAGGGCTGACCCTGCTGCAACAGGGCGGCAATGCAGTGGATGCGGCGGCTGCTACGGCTTTGGCGATTTCGGTGGTGGAGCCTTTTTCGGCGGGTATCGGCGGCGGGGGTTTTTTGCTGCTGCAACGGGCGGAAACGGGGACTGTGCAAGCGCTGGATTTCCGGGAACGAGCTCCGAAACGGGCGGCGCGGGATATGTACCTCGACAAGCAAGGCAAGGTGCGCCAAAGGGCAAGTCTGGACGGGCATTTGGCGGCGGGTATTCCGGGCACTGTGGCTGGACTTTATACGGTGCACCGCGAGTACGGTAAGTTACCTTGGGCTGCGGTGGTGGCTCCGGCGATCGCCCTGGCTGAAAAAGGCTTTCCGGTAAGTTCGCGGTTTACCACGGCTACCGAGCGACGACAGGATGTGCTCAAAAAAAACCGGGCGGCGCGGGAGGTTTTTACTCGTGGTGGCATTTTATACCAGCCGGGTGAGCTTTTGGTGCAGCGGGATTTGGCGCGGACTTTGCGGCAGATTGCTGAAAATCCGCAGAGTTTTTATACCGGGGACATTGCGCGGGCGATCGCCGCCGATATGGCTAAAAATGGCGGCATTATCACTCTGGAAGATTTGAAAAACTATACGCCGATTTGGCGGAATCCGGTTTGTGGCAACTTTCGCACTTATGAAATTTGCGCGATGTCGCCTCCTTCTTCCGGCGGCGTTCATTTGTTGCAAATCTTGAATATTCTGGGAGATACGGATCTCAAGAGTTTGGGAAGGCAAAGTCCAGATACGCTACATTTACTGGCCGAGAGCATGAAGATTGCTTATGCCGATCGGGCTGAGTATTTGGGCGACCCGGATTTTGTGAGTGTACCGGTCAAAGCTCTGACTAGCAGGAATTATGCCAAATTGAGACGATCGCAAATCCAAATGTCAAAAGCCCGACCCTCCAGCGAGGTAAAGGCTGTTGACGCTGAAACTTTGAACCGTCTCCT
This sequence comes from Microcoleus sp. N9_B4, assembly GCF_036701635.1. NCBI lineage: Bacteria > Bacillati > Cyanobacteriota > Cyanophyceae > Oscillatoriales > Microcoleaceae > Microcoleus > Microcoleus sp. N9_B4. The sequence goes on from NZ_JAUBRC010000001.1 coordinate 142,835, forward strand.
GTGGGAGTCTCCGGAAACTACGCACCTTACGGTAGTTGACAAAGAGCGCAATGTTGTAAGCTTAACGTTTACTGTGAATGGCGGTTTTGGGGCTGGAGTCGTGGCCGCGGGTACGGGAATTTTGCTCAACAACGAGATGGATGATTTTGCCGCAGCGCCTGGAGTGCCGAATTTGTTTGGTTTGGTGGGCGGGGAGGCAAATTCGATCGCCCCGGGGAAGACTCCTTTATCGAGCATGACGCCGGTCATCGTGACAGAAAATGGCAAATTTCGCCTCGCTGCGGGGGCTCCCGGAGGCAGCACGATTATTACCACGGTGTTGCAAATTGTACTGAACGTATTGGTTTACGACATGAATGTCGGTGATGCTGTGTCTGCACCTCGGATACACCATCAGTGGCAGCCCGATCGTCTGAGGGTGGAACAGGGAGGTTTTGAGGCTGCGACGCTTTCGGAGTTGCGGCGGCGGGGACACCTGATTGTCGAAGGTGACGGCTGGGGCAATGCCAATGCGATCGTCCTGACTGCGGACGGTTGGTTGGAAGGGGCTGCGGATCGGCGCGGCGAAGGAGAAGCAAGGGGGTTTTAGTCAACAGTCAGTCGATTAGAGATTTTAGATTTTAGACGGGGGCGAGACTTCGGCGACTCAACGATTTTAGATTTACTCCAGAGATGAATCTGCGAGGTTGAACTAGGGTCAAAAATTTTGATATCTCTACGACAGGAAGCTGGGGCTTGTATACGTTTTTTGGGAGCATCTCAATGAAAGCAGGCTAGCTAGAAATTAGGGTTTTGAGGCTCTCTTGCTGCGAGGCTCTCTTGCCGCGGGGAAAGAGTCAGAAGGAAGAAGCCAGAAGAAGTGTTTTTACAAATATGAAATGCTCCCCGTTTTTTGGGCGAGGTCATGAGTCATGAGTCATGAGTCATGACTCATTTTGGATATCGCCAACGGTATCAAAACCAGGTTTTTTGGGTTGCCAGTGCGTAAGTCATAAAATTATTACTCTCTGTAGTTGTATTTTTGCCTCCGTATTTTTGCGCTGAGGTTTATAGGCTGACAAACTGCCAATAACTACCCAAAAAAATAACCACACAAAGCGTAAATACACTTATATATAAAGTTATTGTAAAGCCACTAGACATTGATACTTATATAATGTAAAAATTAAGTTGTGCAGATAATCAGGTTTGTATCTTTCAGGAAAAATTTATGATAATTACTCACAAAATTGCTGCCTTAACAGCTACATTAACTACTGCTCTGAGTTTGTTGGCAGGGCCAGCCATGGCATTTTCGGTAGGAGCAACTAATAACACTGAGACTTTGAAAAATAATTTGTTGGGAACTAACACAGCCGGATTGAGTAATTTCTCTGTTTCAATTACGGGTAATTCGGCTGCTTTTGGTACTTTCACTAATGACCCCTTCGGTTTGACATCAGGTGTTGTTCTGAGCACTGGTAGAGTCACCAATATACCGGGTCAGAATCGGAAAGATAACTTCACGACACAAGACAGCGATTTAAGCACGGACTTTGGTGCTAAGGGTGAACAAGGGGATCTGACTCAGCTAAACCTCAGCTTTTTTGCTGATAGCACGGTTGAAAAGTTGTTCTTTGAATATGTATTTGCTTCGGAGGAGTTTCCTGAGTTCGGCGATTCTGAATTTAATGACGATTTTGAACTGCTGCTGAACGGCACTAATTTGGCGAAATTGAGCGACGGAAAAACAGTTACGATTAATAATCTGGTTCCAGATCCATATAATCGCTCTAAAGATCATCCCGACTATATTGACAACCCAAGTTTGACAGGTATTGCCGCTAACATTATTAAGCTCGACGGTTTTACTAAAGTTTTAGGTTTTGAGGGTTTGCTCAAGCAAAATCAGACGAATGTTCTCAGCATCCGCATTAAAGATGTGGGCGATGGCTATTTAGATTCTGCTGTATTTATTAAAAGCGGTTCCGTGGGGACGGTTCAATCTGAGCCGGTTCCCGAACCGATGACTGTGGGGGGTTTGATGGCGGGAGGCGCTATGCTGGCTGCTGGACGAAAGTTACGCAATCGCCGTGGTGGAAGTAATTAATAAGGGAAGGCAGAAGGCAGAAGGCAGAAGGCAGAAGGCAGAAGGCAGAAGGCAGAAGGAAGAGGGAAGAAGGCAGAGGGAAAAAACAGAACAGGAACCATTTTGGCGGCTGCTGTAATATGAATCTCGATTAGCCGTGTTGGAGATAGAAACGGGGTTTGATGAACCAAAAGACCTTGTTGCAGTTGTTGAACCGGGTAAAAAAACTCGGTTTGTACGATCGCGATCGTGTAATATCATGTCATATCAATTCCGCTTGCACTCCTCATGATTGTTGACTGTTGACTGTTGACTGTTGACTGTTGACTTGATTTTATTATTTTGATCCAACCCGAAACGATATCAAGTAATTTAAGCCTTATGGGTACGCAGCGAGGAATGTAAGTCCTCATACAATTCTGACGACCAATGCCCTCACTACGAACCAATTTTATTGCAGTTGTTCTAGCGGACAGTATATAAGTTTTTATCCCAAATTCGCAAAGGGCGGATTTTTCTGTATTTGGAATTGCAGCAAATATTGCGGGTAAAACCCGCGTCTACAACCACTCACTAAAAACTAAATAAGTTAGCTATGAACAGTACCGTCGGGTAAGATTGTACCTGTTAATGTAGTCCGGGTAAGTTTGACCATAACTCGATCGCCGTAACCGATTTTCGCTCCTGTTAAGTCAGCACCGCTCAAGTCAGCACCGCTCAAATCGGCTCCGATTAAGTTGGTTTCTCTCAAGTTGGCATTGATCAAACAAGCTCCTAACAAATTAGCCCGGAACAAGTTTGCTTGGTGCAAATTCGCGCCTGTGAGGTTGACGTTGTGTAGAAAAGCATCGCTTAAGTCGGCTTCACTCAGGTTTGCATTGCTCAAGTTTCTCCCTGAAAAATCCTTTTCTTTTAAGGAAGCTCCTTTGAAGTTGGAACCGCTCAAATCGGGAGCTTGCGGCCCAGCTTGGCGGTAAGACTGAGATGGCGGTGGCTGCGATTGGTAGCGGGACGCCTCTGAATAGGGCCCAGCAGGGTTTCCCCCATAGTTTCCCGCATAATTTCCAGGATATTTTCCTGAAGAGGGTTCAGAAGAGTATCGGGGTTCTTTTGGGGTGGCCGGTGGTGGCTGGGTGTTTTGGTGCTGGGTGTTTGGATACTGAGTATTTCTGTACGGATTGTTTGGGTACTGAGTGTTTTGGTACTGAGTATTGGGTTGCTGAGTGTTTTGGTACTGAGTATTGGGTTGCTGAGCGTTTTGGTACTGAGTGTTTTGGTACTGAGTATTGGGTTGCTGAGCGTTTTGGTACTGAGTGTTTTGTTGCTGAGTGTTTCTGTACTGAGTATTTTGTTGCTGGGTATTTTGTTGCTGAGCGTTTTGTTGCTGGGTAGTTTGTTGCTGAGTGTTTCTGTACTGAGCGTTTTGTTGCTGGGTATTTTGTTGCTGAGTATTTCTGTACTGAGCGTTTTGTTGGTAGGTATTTTGTTGCTGAGTGTTTCTGTACTGAGCGTTTTGTTGCTGGGTGTTTTGGTGTTGGGTGTGTTTGTGCTGGGTGTTTTGTTGCTGGGTGTGTTTGTGCTGAGTATGTTTGTGCTGAACGTTCTGATTCTGACCTCTTGGTTGAATCGATCGCAATTTTTCGCGAGCTTGATTAATTTCCTTAATCTTTTCTTCAGCTTTCTGTAGTAGTCTGGGATTGTCTTTGGGGATGCGATCGGGGTGCCAAATGAACGCTAAATCCTTGTAGGCTTGGCTAATTTCTTCTCTGGAAGCTCCCGGCAACAGTCCCAGCACTTTATAGTATTGGTCGAGGTCGTTCATTGTACCACCTTTCGCTTTAAGAAATTAGAAATTAAAAATTAAGATCGGAGCAAAAGCCGTTCTCAAAGCTTGCGTGTCCGATCGTACATTAGATGAACAATAACTCAGCTAAGCCGCTGCTGGCAAAAAGTCTCGAATTCGCTGCAAGTATGTTGCGGCATCCTCCAGCATCGGAAAGTGAGCCGTATTCGGAATTATAACAAATTCTACTTTTTTGCTGAGGGAGGCTGCTTGCTCTCCCATGACGGCGGGGATAATTTGGTCGAATTCTCCGGCAACAAGCAGTGTGGGAACACTCAGCCGCGCAAATTCTTGGGGCATTTCCTCGGCTGCTCTTTTGCTGACTGCCGTCACCATTGTACCTATAGCAGCTTGCTCGTCTGCCATTAAAAAATCCTTGAGAAACGCCAGACTGACCTCTGTGGGCAGGGAACGGCGCAAAAACCGGGCCATAAATAGCCGATCGGCAAACGGGATGGATGCCAACCAAGAGGGTCTAAATTTTACCACATAGCCACCGAATTTGTGAAAAGTTGTAAAGGCTTTTTCATCGTATTCAAAAATGCCGCTGCAAGTGAGAATTGCTTTTTCTACTTTTTCGGGGTAAAGGTTGAGAAATAAAGTAGCAATTGAAGCACCTGTGGAGTGAGCATTGAGAAAGACGCGACTTAAATTCAGAGATTCTAATAATTCCGCTAAATCGCGGGCGTAGGTTTCGAGTTCGTAGCTGGACTCAGGAGGCTCTTTCGGCAAGGGCGATCGACCAAAACCTCTCATATCGTAGAGCAAACAATCAAAATCATCAGCAATAGCCCGTGCCGTGCTTTCCCAGTAGCGCGCTGAGCCCGCCCAGCCGTGGAGAAATACCATCACGGGTTTGCCGCTGGGCCCAGCACTGTTATCTGCCGTTATCCACTCGTAATAATGTTCTACACCGCGAATTGAAATGAAAGCCATGATTAAGTAGTTTTGAGTTTTGAGTGATAATTTTAAATCATATAGGAATGAGGGGCGATCGCGTCTGGGTTAGCCGAACTCGTATAATGTAAGCAGCAAAAGATTAAAAGGAAATTTAATATGAAAGAATTAAATAAATTAGAATTGGATGGAATTAAGAACATGGGGGCAGTTAAGACTCAGGTAAAGCTGACCAATGCCATAGATGAAGCTCTAATTAGTCGGGGGTTGCTTGCGCCTCGGCTGTTGCGTGAGTGTGAAACAAAAGCTCTAGTAGATACAGGATCAGTTTACCTAGTAATTTCAGCAGAGATGGTACAGCATCTAGGTTTACGAATTATAGGACAGCAGCTTGTTAAGTATGCTGATGGTCGTCAGGAAACCGTAGGAGTAACGGAGGCTATATTAATTGAAATTGAGGGGCGTAGGACTACCGAGGATGCTTTGGTGACAGGTGATGAGGTGTTGATTGGTCAGGTGGTTTTGGAGAAGTTAGATTTGCTTGTGGACTGTAGGAATCAGCGGTTAATCGGGAATCCCACTAATCCTAACTATCCTGTAACTTATATCAAGTTAACAGGCGGCTGCTAAAAAAAATACCCAGATTACCAACTTCTTAAAAAAGTCGGTAATCTCAAAAAATCTGCGTTAATCTGCGTCAATCCGCCCACATCTGCGGTCAAAAATTACCAACATAAAAACTAATCATAAATCTTAAGCAGCAGAAGCAGCTAGCCAAAACAAGCCGTCTACTAAAAGCGTGCTTAACACAGCGCCGCTGAAAGCGCGCCAGTGCAGTTCTCGATCGCGCAAACTCAGCAAACCGACTGTTAGCAACACAGCGATTAAAACTAAAGCACAGCCTATGCCCCAAGGAGTTTCAATTTGACCGATCGCACTTTGAAAAATCGGCATTGCTAATTCCGGTTCCGCGTGCATCACTTGTCGCCAGTAGGGCATCAAACCTGTTAAATAAAAATATAAATCAGTAATGGCAGTACCGAATAGGGAACCCAAGTAAAAATAGCTGCCCACTTTTCCCCAAGATTTGCCCAAGCACCAAATAGCAAAAGGTAAGCCAATTGATTCTATAGGTAGATGTAAAATTGGTTCCCATCTGAACCAGCCCCAATAGATAGAACCTGCCAGCCAGCATCCGGCAAATCCTAATAATAAATCTCCCCAAAGTTGGGTTTTGGGGCGGAAAATTAGAATTAAACTCAGAACGAACCAGGGAATAGTTGATAGCAAACTGATGGTTGGATATAAACGCACTAACGGTGCTTGCACGAATACTGGAATTGAGACTAAAAATGCTGAGGCACCAAATATCAACCACTGTTTGATGGTGTTTGTTGTGGCTGAAGTGACAGAATTGTCGAGGCTGGCGATGGTGGCAATAGGTGCGATCGCTGATGATACTAAATTAAGATTAAACAACTGATTGGACTCCGTATTGTTTCAATAGGTGGACTAAAAATTTTGCTGCGGTTGTGGGTGCGACAGTCTCAATCCCGGCAGCGGTTTGGCTGACGTGCCAGCCTTTTGCCGTTTGGGGATCTCGCCATAAATCCAAATGTTCGATCGCGGGATCTGCATAAAAACTCTCTCCACCGCCACCGAGAATTGCCGAACTCCAGTGCGTAAAGCGATCGTGGCTGATTCGGTGGATGGGAAAATTGCCCGCTAGAGGTACTCCCCAACCGTCTAAGGCAAAAAATGCCCCGACTTTGCCGCCGAGTTGCTGCCACATCCAAGCCGCCCCGATCGCCCCGGCTACTCCTGCCGAAAAGCTGACAAATACTAGACTTTCTCCTGCTAACTCTTGACTGCACAAAAAGTGCAATATGTCAAGAGCTGAGAAAGGTGGATATTTATGAGCGGGAAAAATCTTGACACGATCGACTATTTGCTGGTTTTGGCGATCGGCTGCCACTCCCCAAAGCCCCGAAAGTCCCGCTAGGAAACAGTCGGTTAGCTTTGGTTCGTGAACTCCGGGGCAAATTACCAGTCTCATAGTTCGTCAAGAAAGTTAATATAGTTCGCAACATAACTTTATCATATACCTACTATATCATATACTACCCCAGGGGATAGGGTGTTAAACTTATAATAGAGTCAAGTTTGAAGAGTATCCCCCCAAGTTAAATGCTGGGAACGCTCCAAACCGCTTTAATCTGAGGCAAGGTGAGGGAGTCTTAAGAAAACATAAAACTTATCCCCCCCGGCCCCATTCCCTGTCAAGCTTAGCAAAGCCTGATTCTAGTTTTAAGCAGTTCTGTATTTAGATTTAACTTTTGTGGCGGCGTCGAAGCCCGGCCCACAAAAGCTAAAAGAAACAGGATTGTGAAAATTAGAGGCCTGCCAGCTTAGCTGCCCTACGAATTTCGGGTCAGGGTCAATCGATTTTAGATTTTAGATTTTAGATTGACCCCACGGATAAATGCTCTTTCTTGAGGATTTTCGATTTGGGATTGATTCCACGGATAAATCACGTGGCTGGTACCATCAAGAAATTCTTGGTTAAAAAACCTACTTAGGACTGATGCCCATCAATCCGGTTTCTAGGATAAATAAGAGGTTTGACCGGGAAGTATGGGCGAAGAAACCGGGAATCAGCCCCGCGCACGTCAGTCCTGCGATCGCAAACAATGAAAAATCTCAGATTCACCCTTCATCCTGCTTGGATCTCTTAGAATAAATAAAATTGAGGAATACAAAGTGGTTGCTTCTCCAGAAAAAATCGAGTACAAAACATCTGCAGCACCCGCAAGTAACGATCGCGTTGCTGTATTGCTGATGGGTTACGGCGAAGTCGAAAGCTACGACGATTTTGCCAACTACAACGAACAAGCTTTAAATTTGCTTACGGCAAAGTTTGCGCCAGTACCGCTTTGGATTTATCCGCCGCTGGCGAAGATTTTAGCAATCTTTGACTTGCACGAGTGGAGTCACCAACACGGTCAATTCGTTTCGCCGCACAATGCAATTTTTGAACAGCAGCGCGCTGGGATTGAAAAGAATTTACAGGAGAAATGGGGCGATAAAGTAAAAGTGTTCAAAGCTTTTAACTTTTGCGCGCCGTTTTTGCCGGAACAAGTAATTCCGCAAATTAAAGCAGAAGGATTTGACAAAATTCTGATTTATCCGCTGTTGGTAGTTGATTCTGTTTTCACCAGTGGCATTGCTGTCGAACAGGTGAATAAAGCTTTAGCACAAACCTTTGATGGCAAAGAACATTGGGTAAAAGGACAGCGCTACATTCCTTCTTTTTACGATGAACCGGCTTACATCCAGCTAATGGCGGATTTGGTTGAAGAGGAAATTAAGAACGATTTAGCTGTAGCGCATTTGCCTTCTCAGATTGGGATTGTGCTGATGAATCACGGTTGTCCGCACAAGGCGAAGGGCTTTACTTCGGGAATTGTGGAAAGTCAAGCTTTGTACGATCGCGTGCGTGAACGTTTGATGCACCGCTATCCTTTGATTTCGGTGGGTTGGCTGAACCACGACACGCCGCTGATTGAATGGACTCAGCCGGATGCGACGTTGGCTGCGAAGAATTTGATCGATCTGGGTGCAACTGCGATCGTGTTTATGCCGATCGGATTTGCGACGGAAAATCACGAAACTTTGTTAGATGTTGACCATGTTATTGAGTCTTTGCAGAAACAGCGTAAGGGAGTAACTTACCGCAAATTGCCTTGCGTTAACGACCGTCCAGAGTTTCTGAAAATGGCGGCCGAGTGGGCAAATCCGCAGATTGAAGCGTTGTTGAGTGAGACTGCGGTTGCTGTTAATCCGAGTTTGGCTTCCGCGCACCGCGAGCACGGGCATTCTCATGAAGGGCACGGGCATTCTCATGGTGATCACGGGCATTCTCATGGTGATCACGGGCATTCTCATGGCGATCACGGGCATTCTCACGGCGGGCACGGGCACAGTCACTAATAGGACTTGGGCCTGAGAGCTCAGAAACCGGGTTTTTTGCGAAGATACTGCATGGAAATGGCAGATTTAGTGAAAAACCCGGTTTCTTTTGTTGGGGTGCGTAGGTCGAAATTTGGGCGAAAAGGGCGATCGACCTTTGGTGTTTTTAGGGAAAGGGCGATCGACTTTTTTATCAGTGCTGTAGAGTGCAATTTACCGCCATCAGATATCTTCAAAATAGATACTTATCGTTTGTCAAGTACAATGGGATTCGTTAGGTAATGAGAATGGTATTGGATAGTGCCACAGTATTTTGGGGATGCTAATCAGAAAGAAATCCGTCAATATGCAGAAATTATCGCCATGACGGATGATGTATATAAAATTGCTAATTATCTAGAGATTTCTGAACAAATTATCCGCCAAGTCAAAGAACACATATTTATCAAGGAACACGAGCTTGATATTCCAAATGACGAGACAAATACTATTAGCCGTGTCCGAGCTAATTTTACACCTGATGGTGAGATTGCTGACTTATGGATAAGTGCAAAAAATGGTGAGCTACAACCGAGAGAACTTATCAAGTTTAAGCGGTTGATAGCCCACGAGTACATAGAGCAAGCACTAATGGCTGATGGACTTCCTTATCGATCGCCTGAAGCTTGGACAGAGCATCCAATATGCGGTTTTGGCAACTGGCCCACCCCAGAGCATTTCGGAGCACACGATATAGCTCCCAATATTGGGAGGCCCAACCCATTTTCCCACTGGGTTAATATAATAGGTAAGTCAGCGGAAGAACTGATGCTTGCTGACAACCTCTCAAATCTTGATGAGTTGCTTAAAGCTATTAGAGAAAAAATATGACTGCAAAAACAATTACTGATACTGCACTAGAGCGAATTTTAGCAATTAAATGGGAGCCTGACGATAGTCGCGTTAACTCTCATATTACCCTTTTGCGAGAATACTTGAGGCGTGCCGCACTGTGGGCAAAGGCTTTAGATTGTACAGATGAATGGCCGTTTTTTGATGTGGCTGCTCATATCTGCCCTTTAGAATGTGCCGATGATACTAAGGTTAAAGTGCTTAAGACTCATTTCACAGAGACACCGTTTTATGTGGCGGGTATAATTGAGAAAACCTGCGAGTGGTTCCTCCATTGGGATCGGGTGAAAAATTTACCAAAAGTTAGTGAATTTACTTTACCTGAACCCTACGAACCTCTAATCATAATGTATGAACGCGGTGGCATATTCTCTATGGAACATGGATTTTTTGATTTTGCTGTTGGGAGTTTTCCTAGAGGTAAATGGCAGCAATACAACGAAAAAATTGCAGCAGAGTGGGCAAATCCGCAGATTGAAGCGTTGTTGAGTGAAAGTGCGGTGGCTGTTAATCCGAGTTTGGCTGTGGCGAACCGCGAGCACACGCATTCTCATGAAGGGCACGGGCATCCTCATAGCGATAGCGGGCACAGTCATTAATTGACGGAAAAGTCGATCGTCCTTTGGTGTTTTTAGGGAAAGGGCGATCGACTTTTTTACAAGCAGGTATGAATTCTTAGGAATTACGCAACACCCCCTAGAGATATTGCGCTAAGATGAAAACTAAAGTTTTTCCAAGATTTGAAAAATTTAGACACTGTTAAACTCAACCACCGCCCCATCTGCAATTCTCTTAGCAAACGGAAGTTATATCAATGACATCCTACGCCTTAAACTTACCCGTTCAGCTACAGCAAGAAGCTGAAAAATTGGCAACACTCCAAGGCATTTCCTTCGATCAGTTTATCCTCTGGGCTGTAGCCGAAAAAGTCGCTACCCTCAACCAGCGGAATGACGATCGCACTTTTCCTGAAATTACCTATGTGCGGGGCGCTAGCGGCGAACTCGTTCCCGTTTTGCGCGGCACTCGCTTGCGGGTACAAACAGTAGTAGTTGCAGCCCAGAAATGGGGTTTTTCGCCAAACCAAATTGCCGCTGAGTATGATTTAAGTGAAGCTCAAGTGAACCATGTCTTCGCTTTTTATGCGGCCCACTGTCAGGAAATAGACGCATCTATTGCTGCTGAGCAAATTATTGAAGCTGCCAATGTGTAAACCGCTATTGCATCTGGATATCGATTATGACCATCAAAGAACAACTTCTCCAAACCATTGAAACACTGCCGGATGACTTGCTAGCACAAACGCTGCAATTCGTCCAAACCCTTCAACATCCCATTCACAAAACTCCAGGAATTTGTGGCGGTGCAGCGCGAATTCGCGATACCCGCATTCCCGTCTGGACGATTATCGCCTACCAACAACAGGGCGCAACTGAAGCCGAACTTCTCTATAATTATCCAGGGCTCACCCTTCAAGATTTGCAAGCAGTTGCGAATTATTACGAGCACAACCGAGAAGAAATCGAGCTGTGGCTTGCTGAAAATGAATAACTGCCGATGCTAAAGTTTTACTCAAATGAAAACTTCCCGATCGCAATGGTTGATTTACTGCTCTCTCTCAAAAGGCACAAGAAATATTTCGCTACTATTCGATTCATACTCACCAAATTGTCTGAATCGTAGTTAACGCTTGAATTTTCGCGTCGCGGGTGACTAACGGAAGACTCAAAGATAAAGCAGTAGCCGCAATAATCCTGTCTGGCATATCTGGCACCACATCGCGGGGAATCTGACGCAGATTTTGTGCTGTTATTAAATCCAAAGGCGCGATAGCTAACCCAGTCCCAGGATCGGATAAAGCATTGATTAACTGATCGAATGCTTCTTCGGGCAATCGATATCTTTCCACTAAATATCCTAATTCTACCACAGAAATCGCCGGCACATAAATCGAATAGCCTCCAGCCAATGCTGCGTCCAAAGCAGTCATTGCTGCGGGCGACAATCGAGCAGTCTCCCGCAAATACCAGATAATTGTATGAGTGTCGGCTACAACGGCTGTCATTAAATATCCTCTCTCGGAAAATCTTTCCACATTTCTTTTCTAGCTTGAGCAATATCTTCTTCCGTGATATCGATATCTAAATGAGCCCACATTCCTTTGACGCTTTTTAGCGGTCGTTTGACAATACTTTTTTGTTGAAGAAACTCAGCAAAATCTAAAACTTCTTGCTGCCTCTCTGGTGGCAATTCCCGCAACTTATCTAAAACTGCTTGCTCTAAATTCATGGTTGATTTTCCTCTGCGATTAATCCCAAATAATTTTCACGTCTTTGCTTAGCACACATCAAAAATATTTTTTCAATATGACTATTGTAACATAAGTATCTTGATTTGTGTGGTGGCGGTTTTAACCGCCGACTCTTATCAGGAATTTTTAACTAACTTGACGCAAAATACCCTCAACCAACCTATCAATCTCCGCCTCAGTTGTAAAATAGTGAACACAAGCCCGCACACAATCAGGATTAAGAATAGTCCGCACCATAATTCCCTGTTTCTCCAACAAATTGACCAGCTTGTTGTGCGGCATCCCGTTAGTTAATCGAAACGACACTAAACCAGCTTCCGGCGCCAATTTCCGCAAACATTCCACATCGGGAAGTTCCGACAAACCCTCCCAGAGATACTTACTCAAACGGCAAATTTCTGCATACCTTTCCTCGATCGTACCCCATTCATGTTGCAGGGCGATCGCACTCCGCAAACCCCCATACAAAGGATAAGCAGAAGTCGCAATTTCATAGCGCTGTGCCCCAGGCTTCCACCCAAGGACTTTAGCATTAGCATCCGTCACAATTCCCCGCCAACCGATAAACACCGGATGCAAATCTGCCAAAGCTTCCGCACTCACATAAAGCCCCCCCAAACCTTCCGGGCCACACCACCATTTGTGACCAGTAAAAGCATAAAAATCAACCCCCGATTCAATCAAATCCAAAGGCAAAACCCCCACCGATTGAGCCGCATCAACTAATACTCTAACTTTGCGACTTTTAGCATGAAAACTCTCTTGTCCCCCCCCTTGGCAAGGGGGGGTTAGGGGGGGTTTTATATCTGTTTCCCCCTCGGATTGAACCAGGGAAAACTCCTCTTGTCCCCCCCCTTGGCAAGGGGGGGTTAGGGGGGGTTCATGACACACTTTCACAATCTCAGCCAGAGGCAAAACTTGGCCAGTATTCCACAAAATGTGACTGATAACCAACAACCGAGTATTTGGCCGCAAACTATCAGCAATCACCGCCACCGGATCGCCTTCATTCAAAGTAGCCGCCAACGGACAAACCGAAACCTCAATGTTGAAACGGCGCTGAAGTTCCATTACACTAGCTACAATGCCGGGGTGTTCGCAATCAGAAAGCAGCAAATGGTCGCCTGCTTTCCAGTCAATGCCCCACAGCGCAATATTGCAGCCGACGGTGACATCTTCAGTCAGGGCGATCGTTTCAGGAGGCACGGTCAACTCAGATGCGATCGCACGTCGCGTCAGCATCGCCTCCTGAACCACCCAAGCCCCCACCTCCCCCGAAAACGGCCCCCCAAGCTGCACCCGTTTGTAAGCCTCATAAATCGCCTCTAAAGCAGGCTCAGGCAGCGGCCCTTGTCCGCCGTAGTTAAAATAAGCTTTATTGGCCAAAGCAGGGAATTGTTGCCGGTGATTGTCCTTTGTCATTTTTTTTTTGTAATTATTGATAACGTTAATATTGAATAACTGATGGTGTTAACTTTCTATCCTTTGATTTTTGCCTCAAGCTAAATAATCAATCCGTGTATCCGTGTCCACATCCGTGTCGTGCTTTCCTTCTAATTATTCTATGCCTTGCGAATACTAAATGTTAATAACTGACAAACTGCTACTTTCCTATCAGCGATGCCATCTCCGAGCATTTTTAGACACCTGCGGAGACTGGAAACAACTAGATCCCCCCAGCGACTTTCTGCTGAAACTGATGCGCGACAGCGCCACATACCAGCAGCAAGCTTTGGAAAACGAGACTTACCAACAACCATATTATCCTAGAGGGGATTGGGAAGCCGGCGCGGCCGCTACATTGAGTTTAATGCAGCAAGGGGTCGATCGCATTTACCGAGGAGTTCTGATCCAGGGCGAATTCGGCAAAACCAACGGCGCAACAACTTCTCTGGTAGGAATTGACAGTCAATATTTCCCAGAATTTGGCGAAATCCCCGAAACTCCCGTTGATATTTCATCCTCCAATCTGCACTCTTCAAACATTACCCTGATCAGCCGCCCCCATTTATTAATCAAACAGCCGGGACAATCAAAATTTGGCGATTGGAGTTATATTACTGCGGATATTTGGCTTAGCAAGCGACCAAAACAAGAGTATCAAATTATCGCAGCTTTTCACGCCCAAGTTTTAGCTTCCGTACAGGAAACAATGCCCGATACTGCGTGGCTGATGCTGCGAAAAAAAGGGCTGTGGCAGGTAAATCTCGACCAGCGAAATCCTCAGATGTTCGAGATTTTAGACAACTGCATTCAGATGATAGAAAATCGGGATAAACCAGAGGTGTTCATTTCCCGGCAAAAGTGCAATCTTTGCGGTTGGTATACTCTCTGTCACGCCGAAGCCGAATCTATTAAACATCTTTCGTTATTGCCGGGAGTTACTGCCAGCCGCTATGCTAGACTAAAAACTCTCGAAATTACTGATGTTGAAGCTCTCGCTAATGCTAGTTCCGCACTGCTGGCTGAGTATCCAGAATTCCCCGACAGAGTTGCTTTTGATGTGGTGCAGCAAGCTCAATCGCACTTGCTAAATCAACCGCTGTTGCGGGAAGAAGGAAGAAGGAATAAGGAAGAAGGAAGAAGGGAAGAAGGAAGGCACGACACGGATTTTGACACGGATACACGGATTAACAATCGAGAAGAAGGTAGAAATGAGAATTCAGAAGAACTTAACTCATCTGAAATAGTACCAGATATTGTAGACAATATCTTGAATCACATCGCAGTTGAGGAAGTAAAAATTAGAGAAAATAAACCTGCGATATCTTCTATACCTGCGCCAATTCTCCGCAAGAAACCAATTCCCTATTCTCAATCAGTCTTTTTGCCGATCGCCCCAATCGAACTCTACTTTGATATTGAAGCAGAACCAGAGTTAAACTTAGATTACCTCCACGGAGTCTTAGTTGTTGACAGGTACAACAATACGGAAAAATTTCACGGTTTTTTAGCAGAATCAGCAGCAGAGGAAGGTGCAATCTGGCAGCAATTTTTAGAATTAATGTGGGCTTATCCTATTGCTCCGATTTTCCATTTTTGCGACTACGAAGTCAAGACTTTTAAGCGACTGGCTAAACTTTACAATACTCCTGCTTATTTGTGGAAACCTGTGCTGAAACGGTTTGTAGATATTCACAAACAAGTGACGCAAAAGGCTATTATGCCGGTGGAAAGTTACGCACTCAAACCAATTGCCCGCTGGCTGGGTTTTGACTGGCGAGATGCTAAGGCTAATGGTGCTCAGTGCGTCTGCTGGTACGACGATTGGCTCAAAACTGGCGATCGATCGCTCTTGGAGGCGATCGTCCGCTACAATGAGGACGACTGTCGCGCTACTTATGTGGTTAAAGATTGGTTAACCAATTTTTTGCTGAATCATGAGCCGTGATTTTGAAATTTAATGAACCGCGAAGGCGCGAAGGAAGAAAGGGAAGAGGAAGATAGGTAATAATGTATTTATTGGTAAAATGCGAAAGCTAGCAAAAGCAAGTATATTTATTGTCTGTTTTTTGATTGCAGCAACTGTTGCTATTTGGGTAAATCAATCAGCTCAATCTTTCGCTGTTACGAAAATAGATTTTATCGGCAGGGCAATATTTCCTACAGGTTCTCCGTTTCAGGGGACGGAAATTGGCGGACTTTCGGGCATTAGTTATGATGCCGACAAACAAGTTTATTATGCCATTTCTGATGACCGCAGCAGCAAGGCTCCGGCGCGCTTCTATACTCTCAAAATTAACTTGCAATCTGGTAAACTGGAAAAAGAGCAAATTACTTTTACTGGTGTCACTACTTTATTAGATGAAAACGGCAAAAGTTTTCCTGAATTAAGTTTAGATCCGGAAGGGATAGCTTTTACTGGCAATAGCGTGTTTGTTTCTTCTGAGGGAGATGCCGATCGCCAAATAAATCCTTTTATCAAAGAGTTCTCCCTTGATGGTAAACTGCTGAAAACGCTAGCAATTCCAGAACTATTTTTGCCGGATGACAAAGGCACTAAAGGCATCCGCAACAATCTATCATTTGAAAGTTTAACTTTAACGCCCGATCGCAAATACCTATTTACAGCTACCGAAAACGCCTTGGTTCAAGATGGCGCCGTACCTTCCCTGGAAACCGGGAGTCCGTGCCGGATTTTGCGCTACGATGCGGTGAGTGGCAATCCAGAAGCGTCGTTTCTCTACATCACCGAACCGCTACCCGCTGGTGCAAATCCTGTGGGAAAATTAACTAGCAACGGTTTAGTGGATTTGGTGGCGATCGACGACAACCGCTTGCTGAGTTTAGAGCGTGCTTTCTCCCTGGAAACCGGAGTTACTGTTAAACTATTTGAGATTTCTCTGGAAAAGGGCGATCGTATTGAAGCACTCGAAAGCCTCAAAAGCCGTCTGGGCGAGGTTTCTCCCGCTCAAAAACGCCTGCTGCTGGATTTGGAAACCCTGAAAATTCCCCTAGACAACATTGAGGGGTTGACATTTGGCCCCGCGCTGGCGGATGCTAGCAGAGGTCTGATTTTGGTGAGCGACAACAACTTCAGTCCCCTGCAAGAGACTCAAATTTTGGGCTTCCAAATAAAAGTTCAAAAAACCTCTTGACAAAAGGTGAAGTTATAGGCATAATAGAAATTGTGCCTGAAAAAACGGCAAAACGAGGGACAGTAGTTCAATTGGTTAGAGCACCGCCCTGTCACGGCGGAAGTTGCGGGTTCGAGCCCCGTCTGTCCCGTTCCCTCGAAAGTAGAAGTTCTAAAATAAAAATTTTAGGGTTTTGGTATTTTATGAATTAAGTAAGGAGGAGGGAAGTTTGACAGTTACCCTCATTAACTCCTCCCCAGAAAAAACGACGCAACGGGTGGTATTATCTAATATCAGTTGGCATACTTACCAAAGCTTGTTAACAGAAGCCGGAGACAAGAGAGCCTCGCGGTTTTCTTATTCTCAAGGAGTCTTAGAAATAATCATGCCATCAGACTTGCATGAAACTATTAACTGTTTGCTCAAACGGATTGTTACAGCTTTGAGTGAGGAGTTGGACTTGAAGATTAAGGGATTTGGTTCGACGACTCTCAACCGTGAAGATTTAGAACAAGGTGCAGAACCAGATTCATGTTTTTATATCCAAAATGTCGATCGCATTCTAGGGAGAAGGCTGGACATCTCAACCGATCCTCCCCCAGACTTGGTAATTGAAGTTGATATTACCAGTTCTTCTTCTAATCGATTTGTAGTTTACACACAGCTAGAAATCCCTGAAGTTTGGCGGTATCGGGGACAAACTGTACAAATTTATCAATTGCAAAATCGGGAATATATTACCTGCGATCGCAGTCCGACATTTCCCATCCTTTCTGTAGCAATGCTCAATCAATTCTTGCAGATGGCAGAAACTCAAGATGACAATGCCATAATTAGGTCTTTGCGTCAATGGGCGATCGAGCAGTTGCGATCGCCCGAAAATGAGCAATAATACTAAACTTAATTTAACTAATTCCTTTCTCCCACGGACGATCGACTCCCAGCAGCGATCAAAGGTGTGAGGAAATAAAGGGTCGGGCGATCTGATATGTCAAAACCAGGACGATGGGCACGAGAATCGGAATCGCAACAAGCAGTCCCCATTTGCCAAACCTAAGTTTTTGACCGTCCGATTTGAACAAGAAAATCACAGCGGCAATTCCCATAACTATCCAGAGACCACCGAAGCCCATGAAGACTGTATAGCCTGCATCTTGCATTTTTTTTGACCTTTAATAGTAGTCCATCTTTAATGTTAGTTGCAGTCTGTTTCTGCTGACATCTTCTGATAGGTCGATCGCACTTATTAAATATGACTCATTTTGAGTTGGGTTGGCAGCGGCCCTGACTTTCGCACTCGATCCGCTGAGTTCGATCGCTCATAATTGTTGCTAAATCCGGCCTTCCCGTCAACATCAGCCGCCAGTCTGCCCAAATTCCGTACAGCCAATTGGCGATCGCCCCGATCACTGGTAACTTAGTCACAGCATAAACCCAGCCCATCCCTAAAATCTCGTAGGTGCGACGAAAAACCTCCACATTTTTAATTGCCGTACCGTCGGGTAATATCGCGTGAATCCGACCCATCGCCGTTTCGTAGTCGATTCCGCCGTGGGCCTCCGGGTTGTAGCCATCATCCGCGATATCCACAAACGACACTAAACCTCGCCCCGCGTCGCGTTTTTTCAAGAAATTAACCTCCCGCACGCACAGAGGACATTCACCGTCGTACAGCAACTCAATCTGCCAAGCAGGCGCAGCAGACTCGGGTGAGGGTGCAACAGATTCGGAAAACTCAGTTTTAGCAGCAGACATAGGGAAATATATTTTAATGTCGTCGATCGCACACAAACATTTTACAAGGATAAATACTTATCAGGTGCGCCTTGGGTACTCCTAAAGCAGTTATTTGTGGTGTGAAAAATAGTCCCAAAGGTGAATCCACTCTTGGCCACCCGCAAGCTATTATCATCAAGATGCCCTCTGCTGAGTTGCCGGAGACTTTCGCCCGATAGCCCGATAGTCGAATATCAACCAAATCGAGGCAAAGCACCTGCCAAGCACAACTGTTAATTCGGCAACCAAATATAATAAAATTTAAAGTCTTAAACATCAGCTATTCCCCCAACCAGCAAATCGCCCCCAATCTAAAAGCAAAAATCTACATGAATGTCAGAGTCCGTCTAGCCCCCAGTCCCACCGGAAACCTACACATCGGTACTGCCAGAACCGCCGTATTCAACTGGCTGTTTGCCCGCAACCAAGGCGGCACATTCATCCTGCGGGTAGAAGACACAGACGTAGAACGTTCTAAAAGCGAATACACCGATAACATCCTCGAAGGACTCACCTGGCTGGGTATGAACTGGGACGAAGGCCCGAGTTTTCAGTCACAGCGTCTGGAAATATACCGCCAAGCAGTCCAAACCCTTCTCGACAATGGACTCGCCTACCGCTGCTACACCACGTCGGAAGAACTCGACGAAATGCGGGAAGCACAAAAAGCCAACAAACAAGCCCCCCGCTACGACAACCGGCACCGCAACTTGACAAGCAAACAGCGCGCAGCTTTTGAAGGCGAAGGGCGACAAGCTGTGATTCGGTTTATCATTGACGACGATCGCACGATCGCTTGGAACGACATGGTACGCGACACCGTAACCTGGAAAGGTAGCGACCTCGGCGGCGATATGGTGATTGCCCGTGCATCCAGCGGCGGCGTCATCGGCCAACCCCTCTACAACCTCGCAGTAGTTGTCGATGACATCGACATGGGCATCACCCACGTCATTCGTGGCGAAGATCACATCGGCAATACTCCGAAACAAATATTGCTCTACGAAGCTTTGGGCGCGACAATCCCAGAATTTGCCCACACGCCACTGATTTTAAACACGCAAGGGCAAAAGCTTTCTAAACGTGACGGCGTAACCTCGATTTCTGACTTCAAAGATATGGGCTACCTGCCCGAAGCTTTAGTTAATTACATGACTTTGTTGGGCTGGACTCCGCCGGATTCAACGCAGGAAATATTTACACTGTCGGAAGCAGCAGAATTATTTACATTCTATCGAGTCAACAAAGCTGGTGCAAAATTTGATTGGGATAAACTCAATTGGCTAAACAGTCAATACCTGCACAAAATGCCAGTGCCGCAATTGACAGATTTGCTGATACCTTATTGGTGGCAGAAAGGCGGTTATGAGTTTGACTTGGAGGCCGATCGCCCCTGGCTCGAACAAATAGCTGCTTTAATCGGCCCGAGTCTCGTTCGCTTAACCGATGCTGTGGATATGTGTAAGGTATTCTTCTCCACCACGGTGGAATACGAAGAAGAAGCACTCGCACAGTTGCAGCAACCAGGGGCTGCACAGGCTTTACAAGCAGTTGTAGAAGCGATGGAAAGTCATTCATCCCTGACATCAGCGGAAGCTCAGAAAATCACTAAAAAGCTCAGTAAAGAGAAAAATCTTAACAAAGGGCTAATTATGCGATCGCTCAGAGCCGCTCTGACAGGTGCAATGCACGGCCCCGACCTGATAGAATCTTGGGTAATCCTTCACCAGCGAGGAACGGCTAAAACCCGTTTGCTTGATGCCATTAGCAACTTGAATTTGCCTGGTGTTGGTGTGGCGGCCGAAACTCCTACTTCAGAACAACCAAACGCAGAAACAGTCGCCGAAACTCCTGCTACAGAACAGCCAGCAGTCGAAACACCGACTGTGGAAACAGCAGCGGCCGAGGTGACAGCAGTCGAAATATCGCCTGTGGAAACAGTCGAAATACCGCCTGTGGAAACACCCGGAACGGAGGTTTCAGCAGTCGAAATATCGCCTGTGGAAACAGCCGAAACAGAGGTTTCAGCAGTCGAAATATCGCCTGTGGAAACAGTCGGCACCGAGGTTTCAGCAGTCGATATTTCGGCAGTTGAAACAGCCGCAGCAGCAGTTGAAATACCTGCAGCCAACCAGCAAAAAACTATTGCGAGTGGAGAAATGACTTCATCAAACGAACCAGAAACAACCGTTATCATCACCGAAATTCCTGCCGAAAATGAAGCAGACAGTTCAAGCGGTACAACAAAAGTCATAATTACCGAAGAACCGCCAAGTCAGGTCCAGCAGATCAAAGAACAAATTATCTCAATTTTGTCCGAGTTTCCCGCTTACATCGGCAGCTTTTACGAACAGTACAAAAGTCCCCTGACTGTTATCGGTGTAATTGTAGCCTCGATTATCTCTTTGAAAGTGCTTTTGGGCATAGTAGACGAACTCAACGACATCCCCCTGCTAGCACCCACATTCGAGCTAATTGGTATCGGATACACCGGGTGGTTTGTCTACCGCTATTTGCTGCGATCGTCCAATCGGCAACAATTAGGTCAAGAAATTCAAGCCTTGAAAGAACAAATTTTCGGCAAAAAATCCTAAATTTTTGCTGTAATTTGTTGAATTTTTACCCGACACTGACAATTTTAAATAAGTTGTCAGTGTCGGGTTTTTAAATGACTAATAACTAATAACTAATAACTAATGACTAATAACTGTTGACTGTTGACTGTTGACTGTTGACTGTTGACTAATGACTAATGACTAATCACTAAACCCCAGTCGCAGTAAAAGCCGCCCAATAATAAGGATTGGCAAAAGGATAGGGTTTGCGGTTGCGAATTTGCTGCAAAGAAGCCTCCGCAATCAGGCGAGAACTTTGAGAAAGCCGATCGAACATTTGCGAAATTTGAGGTTGAAAATCCGCCAGCAACACCTCCAATTCCTCGCCAGTCAAATCCCGCAGCCACCTTTGAGCGTCCCCCAGCGCGATCGCCACATCTCCCACCTGCAACCGAGAAAACCGTCCCAGATTTTCATAAAACTTGCTCGTCAGCAGCAGGGTAGAAACATCATTCACCTTCCAAAGACTGCTAACCACACTAGACGTGCCAGCATACAACAAACCCGCCGACAAACCCACAAAATCTCCTCCAGCACCGCTAACTCCGCCAGCGGCAATTTCGCAACCCGATAAAGTAACTAAAAAATATTGTCTAAAATCCAGATTAAAAATTTCCTCCAAACTCAGAGAATCATTCCTCAAAAAGACTGCGGATTTCAGTGGCCAAGCCAAATTAAGCAAACTAAAACAAGCAAAATGAGCGCATTTTTTCTGCTGCAACTGCCCTATTTGCTGGGGAAAATCCCCATTATTCGCAGACATTTCTTGGGAAAAAGCCTCTTTAATTGCCGGCTTATGGCGCACAACTTCTGTACTGGCAAAATACTGGGAAATAGTGCCAATTTCAATGTTGCTGTAGAACGCATCTCTGGTGAAAGTTGGAATTGCCAAAAGGTGCTGCAAACCGGGTCTGTACCGACCAATAGCCGCTCCGTGTGCACTTTGTCTCAACAGCAATAGCTGACAGCTAGGAGCATAGCGAATTCCTCCGGTAAATCGATCGATCAAAGAAGCAGCAGGCGCTGCAACGTCGCCAAAAGACGAACTTTGAGAAAAATCCGAAAGGCTGTAGGTTTCCACATCAAAACCGCTGCGATCGCTCCACCCAGACCTAAAAATTCCCCCACCGTCCTCAAACCCGTCTCTCCCCGCCAAAGGCAAAGCGTGGAGTGGCAAAGCGTGCAAAAATCGGTGGGGCACAAAAATCAGCCGATCGCAATTATCGGGAATCAGCGCCACCACTCGATCGATTTCCAGCATCGTCGCCAAGCGTTTGAGGCGAGTCTGGAGATGATTGATCCAGCGACCTTTTTGTTCTGAATAAGCGGTGAGGTACTCCTGGCCCCAACTTTCGGCTGCCAAAGCATTTTCCGGCGAACACAGGTGAACGGCGGGATATTGTGCACTCTTTACCACCACAAAAGCAACCAGCAACTCGCCCAAACTCGCCCACACCACAGCAGCGCAATTGGCATCAGGCAACAATTGGCGAATTTGCTCGAAAGCGATCGGTTCAACTTTGTGAGCTAGGCTGAAGAAAGGGTCGTTTGCCTGTACCTCCCGCGCAATCAACCTATCAAACTGCTTCCACAATTGATTTAAGTGCATGAAGTTCATGTTCGGCAGTAGAGAACCGCTGTTCAAACCTTGGCTATCGCCCTCAGAAATCAAGGTCGTGTTGGGCTCAGGTTCTGCCTGTTCTTGGTGCCGCTGTTCCCCCGCTATTTCCAGTTGCAGCGACTCCAACTCGCTTCGCACCGCTGCAGGAATTTCGGCTTTCGGAGTCAAGTGGCATTTAACCAGCAGTTCTACCAAATTCCGATTTTTGTGGCGTTCGGCGTATTCCAGAGCCTTAGCGTAATATTCAGGTAGGCTGGCGCCGAGTTCCAGGCAAACTTGCACCAGGCATTTATAGAGTCCAGCCCAGGTGCGGGTTAATTTGACTTTTGCGGTACTCGTCCGTGAAGCGTAGCTATCCCGTAGGGAATCGCCAAAATCGACTGTATCAACCCCAACTTCGCAACGCAAGAATTCCACAGTATCGACAGCAGCAGTAAAAACCCCGTAGGCGCGAAGCAAGTCGCCTCGAACTCGGTAAGCTTGACCCAAATAAAATAAAATTTCAGCCCAGCGGTGAGGATAGGTTTCGCGAGTGTAGACTTGACAGGCACTGTGATAGCAGCCGATCGCGCTTTCCATGTGGGACAATTTTTCCGCCTCCGTCAGTTGCGAATAAGCCCTACCGAGATAAATTTGCAGCATTGCCCAGCGGTTGGGATATGCCTGCCTGGTGTAGACTTCGCCCGCATTTTGATAGCAGGCGATCGCGCTTTTGAGGTTGCGGTTTTTTTCCCCTTTCAGGTGTTCGCAGAAAGCGCGGCCGAGGTAGGCACACAGCATTGCCCAGCGTTCTGGAGATTTTTGGCGGTTGCAAAACAGCAAAGCATTTTGATAGCAGGCGATCGCCATTTCCATATTTTCGGCTTTTTCCCCTTTCACCCGCCGACTGTAGATCCTACCGAGATAAGTTTGGATCGAAGCCCAGGCTTCAGGAAATTTGATGCGGGTGTAGACTTGTAAAGCATTTTGATAGCAGGCGATCGCCATTTCCAAATTTTCCACCGGATCGCCTTTGATGCGATCGACAAACACCCGGCCCAAATTCCTTTGAGTCGTCGCCCACTGCTGCGGAAAAGCTTCCCGAGTCCGAACCTGCAAAGCTCTCTGATAGCACGTAACCGCGTATTCGAGATTTTCAGCTCGGTTGCCCCGCAGCAACTCACAGTAAGCATTTGCCAAATTATTTTGAGTTGTGGCCCAACGCCGGGGAAACACCTTGCGGTTGTAGACTTGCAAAGCATTTTGGTAGCAAGCGACTGCCAGTTCCAGATTTTGGGCTCGGTTGCCCTGCAGTCGCCGACTGTAAGCACGGCCGAGATTGTTTTGAGTGCTCGCCCACTCTTGCCCGAAAGCCTCCCGGCTGCGAACTCGCAGCGCGTTTTGATAGCAGGCGATCGCGTGTTCTAGATTGTCTGGCGGATCTCCCCTGAGACGCTCGCTGTAAGCGTTGCCCAGATTATTCTGCAGCGTCGCCCACTGTTCCGGGTAATGTTCGGGAGTGCGTACTTTTAGAGCATTTTCAAAGCAAGCGATTGCCTGTTCGATATTTTGAGCCTTATCACCTTTGGGACGATCGCTATAAGCGTTGCCCAGATTGTTTTGCATCACCGCCCATTCTTGGGGAAAGTCTTTGCGGGTAAACACCTTAGCAACTGTTTCGTAACCGGCAATTTCGATTTCCAAGTTATTAGCCTTGCTGCCGAGGGGAAACCGCCCAATTTTGTTGCTCAGATTGCCGATCAGGGCTGCAATCCGCCTTCTCTCGGATTCTTTGGCAGCAGAAAACACCAAAGTTGCCCAGCAGCGCAGCAGTTGTACGAAATTCTGGTCGAGTTTATCTAAATTGTTTCTCAGCAGCGAGTACAGGTGCTGCGAATCAGCGCTAGGCGCCACTGCCTGTAATACTTCTGCTAAAAAAGCCAGATATGCTGCCCCGGTTGCGGGCAATTTAGAATTCCCTTTTGCAGATTCTAAGGGTGCGATCGCCCTTTGGAAAAATTTTGCAGCTTTCAGCAAGCTTTCTCGCGTCAGTGCCACTTCTTCCACATAAAGCGTTTGCACGAACCCAAAGTCGATCGACTTTGGGTTCGTACTCAAAATCAAATCTATTCCTGAGTCGCCAGGATTTTCCAGCAGCACTTGGAGCATATTAACATCAGTTTTGCGACGCTGTTCGTCCATCGTGCATTCCGCCAAACTATTAACCATAGGAGCGCTGCTTCCGTGCAACCAAGTGAACTACCCACCGCTAAATCGTAGTACCGAATATAGTAGGGGCTTCTGTACTCATAGGCGAGTGCCTTAGCTGAGACTTTCGTCCAACCTTTGGTCTTACCTCGCATCTTAAAGCAGAAACGACTGAACCTTCCGCCTTTAGTATTTTGATACCTTCTGCTTTTATCTTTATCGCTGCGTCCCGCTCCCGATCGCGATCGGTAGCACAGTGAGGACAAGTCCCTTCCCTCATATCTAATGGCATCTCGGTCATTTGATAGAAACAATGAGAACAGAGTTTTGAACTGGAAACCCCTCTATCAATCTCGACTAAGTTCCCGCCTTTGCGTTCCAACTTGTAGGCTAAGAAGTTGGTAAAACTTTCCAAAACCTCATCCGATCTTGCTTTGACCAAATTGTGATTGCGAATCATGTCCCAGAAATAAAACTTTTCTACTATGTCCGCGAGCCGATCGCTGACCAACTTATAACTAAGTTTATGTATAAAATATTGCCACGAATTCCTAAACCGTTCCCCTACCTTGACAACAGCTTTTCTATATTTGTATTCATAATTACTTCTTTGCTGCTGGTCTGTAAACTTTTGCTGCTTGCGCTTCCAATTCTTCTCGTGCTTGGCAAAATGCTTAGCATTAAAGTCATATTTAGATACTTTTTCATCATCAGGGACAATAGCAAAGTATTTCAATACTAAATCACTGCCCGCAATCCTACCTTCCTTTGTTGTCTGGTTCTCAGCTTTGATTTCAGTCAGTATAGATGCCAGATATTTTCCTGAATATTTTTTACTAATAATTGAATTATGAATTTTACCCT
Source organism: Microcoleus sp. N9_B4 (assembly GCF_036701635.1). Classification (NCBI taxonomy): domain Bacteria; kingdom Bacillati; phylum Cyanobacteriota; class Cyanophyceae; order Oscillatoriales; family Microcoleaceae; genus Microcoleus; species Microcoleus sp. N9_B4. Next base: position 168,454 of record NZ_JAUBRC010000001.1, read on the forward strand.
CACTTAATCTATATCTATTTATTTTGGGCTTAGTTATTTCCCTATACCGGAAAATTCTATTACCCGCTACAATTTTCACGTTTTGAGGATACTGAAAAAACTGTTTTTTATCTTGAGATGGGAACTTATAAAACCCAGCAAATCCATCCAAAAAAAAATTGTAGGCAGTGGTTGAGTTGAGCGTAGTAAATTGCAAAAAATTGCTGTAAAACTCACCTAAGCATATACTTCCATCGGTTTTTTTTAGAGCAGGTAAAAGTGTGTTGAACCCGGAGCAGCTAAGTCTTTTACCAGTTTTTTTATAAACTTCAATTGATTGATTTTGACCATAATTAGACCACCAACGCGCACACCCAAAAGTTGAAGCTACCTGTATTTGTTGATTGTGGGTAGGATACAAACGAACTTGGATAGCCTTGTGTAGCAATCAACATCACCTCCTTGGTTCTTCTATTCTCTCACAATATACAGTTGACGATCAAAGCATTACGGAAAAATTTTGTGACGAGGATTACATCTTTTCTCTCTTGAAAGCGATACGCGAAATTACTTGAGGATGCAATCATCGTCACCCGCCCTTCCCACTATAACGGTACTCAGTTGAGTTGGAAGGGCGCGAAATAGTTAAAGCAGGATTCACAAGTCGCAACACGCACTCACATAGCGAAACTAGCACCTGCAATGGCTAATAGTATAATTTTGCGCGCTGCTCTTTAGTAAAATCGCAGTTCAAAACGCCGTCAGTCTGTCGGGGCGGGTTTCACAGACAGTTCTAAACTTGACAAACCCGCCCCGACAGACTTGCAGCGGGGCGGGTTTACTTTTACCCTGATCGGACTTAGGCTAAGAAACCGGGTTTCTGGAAAACTATGGGGTTTAGTAACGAGAAATCTCGAAAGAAACCCGGTTTCTGAGGAAGAGTGTGTCCTGGACTAAGTGAGTTATCTAGGATATTGCGCGAGTTTCAGCGCTACAGCTAACAAAAAGCAACTCAGTAGATTTTACTGTACCGCTTGAGAACGCAAGGCTGACTCCACTGCCTGCAGAGCTCGATCGACTTCAGCAGCAGTGACAATCAGCGGCGGGACAAACCTCAGCACTTTCGGCCCTGCGGGAACCAACAAAACTCCTGCGGCGATGGCAGATTTGACGATATCAGCGGATGTAAGTTCGATGTCAGCTTGCAATTCCATCCCGACAATCAAACCCCAGCCGCGCACCTCAGCAATTAAATGCGGATATTCGGCCGCCAACTTGTTGAGCCCTGCTTTCAACTGTTCCCCGCGCTGCTGCACGTTTTCCAGAAGGTTTTCCCGTTCTAAAGTTTGGCAAACGCACAAAGCTACAGCGCAAGCAAAAGGATTGCCACCGAAAGTGCTGGCGTGACTTCCCGGTTCAAATACATCGCAGAAAGATTTGCACAGCATAGCGCCGATCGGGATACCGCCGCCCAACCCTTTCGCAGACGTAAAGATATCCGGTTCAATGCCGAGGTTTTCGTAGCCCCAGTATTTGCCGCTGCGTCCCATCCCGACTTGCACTTCGTCGAGAATCAGCAAAATGCCTTTTTCGTCGCAAATTTCCCGAATTCGCTGGAAGTAGGCGATATCTCCGGGGCGAACTCCGCCTTCGCCTTGCAGCGCTTCCAGCATAATTGCAGCTACTTGGCGTTCGTCTTTGTCGAGTTGCTCGATCGCACTTTCGATCGCACTAATATCGTTGTAGGGCACATAGTGAAATCCGGGAACCAAAGGGCTAAAACCCTTCTGATATTTAGGCTGTCCGGTTGCCGTAATTGTCGCCAAAGTCCGGCCGTGGAAACTCGCCACGGCGGTAATGATTGTCGGATTCGAGATATTTAATTTTTCGTGGGCGTACTTGCGGGCGAGTTTAATTGCCGCTTCATTAGCTTCAGCGCCGGAGTTGCAAAAGAAGGCTCTGTCCGCGCAAGAATGGTCTACAAGCCACTTTGCCAGCTCGCCCTGTACGGGGATGTAATAAAGATTAGAAACGTGGTGCAGGGTCTGAATTTGCTGAGTTACCGCTGCAATCATTGCCGGGTGGGCGTGTCCCAGAGTGCAGGTAGCAATACCAGCCACAAAATCGAGATATTCGCGGCCCTCGGTATCCCAAACGCGGCAGCCGAGGCCCCGTTCTAGGGCGATCGCAAAACGCCCGTAAGTTGACATTACATAGCTGTCGAAGCTCTCAGAACTGAAGGGACTGGCTTCGGCTTGCACGTTTGGTTCTTTTAGTAAGGTTTCTGGACTCACGAATCGCTCCTTAACACATAATATACAGACCTCGATTGTACGGTAAAAATCCCGGTTAGCGGTGCAGGCTGTTAGTTTTGTCATAAAATCATAACAGTAACCTCAATTAATCCCTCACAAATCTACTGATGAGTTATTACATTTCTCCTAACTTTCTCGATAAAGTTGCGGTGCACGTCACTAAGAACTTTTTAAATTTACCTGGGGTAAGAGTTCCCCTAATTTTGGGAATTCACGGCCGCAAAGGAGAAGGCAAAACTTTTCAAACCGAACTGGTTTTTCGGCGGATGGGCTTTGAACCGGTGATGATATCTGGTGGGGAATTAGAAAGCCCGGATGCAGGAGATCCGGCGCGTTTAATTCGCTTGCGCTACCGGGAAGCTGCGGAGCAAATTAGGGTGCGCGGCGAGATGTGCGCCATCTTTATTAACGATTTGGATGCTGGTGCTGGCAGGTTCGATACTACTACTCAATATACTGTCAATACTCAGATGGTCAATGCCACTCTGATGAATATTGCAGATAATCCAACTAACGTGCAGTTACCAGGAAGTTATGACAGTACGCCGCTGCACCGAGTACCGATTATTGTCACCGGAAATGATTTTTCTACGCTGTACGCGCCGCTGATTCGCGACGGGCGGATGGAAAAGTTTTATTGGGAACCCAGCCGGGATGATAAAATTGGCATTGTTGGGGGAATTTTTGAGTCTGACAAATTGTCAAAAACCGATATTGTGGCGTTAGTCGATAATTTTGCCGATCAGGCGATCGACTTTTTTAGTGCTTTGCGATCGCGCATTTACGACGAACAAATCCGCGAATTTATTCACAAAATAGGAATTGAGCAAGTTTCCAAGCGTTTGGTAAACACTTTGGAAGCAGCGCCAGATTTCCAGAACCCGAATTTCAGCCTCGCTCATTTAATAGAAATGGGCAGTTTGATGGTGGGTCAACAAAAGCGGATTCAGGAAATGCGCTTAGTAGATGAATACAACCAATCGCGCCTGTTCAACGTTCAAGGAACCCCCAATGCCCCGGCTGCTATGCCAACGCAAAGTCAATTAAACGACCCGTCATCTAAATATTATAAGGCTTACGTTGAGCCAAGTTCTGAAGGTGGTAACGGTCATGCGGCGCGGCTGAGTTCTGAGGTATTGGAACAAGTAAAACAGTTATTAGCAAGAGGCTGCAAAATAGGCATGGAATATGCAGACAATCGCCGATTTAAAACTGGTTCTTGGCAAAGTTGCGCGACGATTAACAGTGGACAGGAAAAAGATGTGGTTGCATCTTTAGAAACTTGTTTGGCGGAACACGGCGGCGAATACGTGCGGCTGATTGGTATCGATCCAAAAGTCAAGCGGCGGGTAGTTGAAACAATTATTCAGCGGCCAAATTAGGACAAGCGTTTACAGATTTAAATTCTTGCATATTTGGGGCGGGCTAGAAGCCCACCCCACAAGATTTTGATTTTTTTTACAGAAAATAGACCTATTGTGGTCGTTCACTTTCATCTCTTGAAATTATCTGCGTTCATCTGTGTTTATCTGCTTAAAATCTGCGGTTGACCTATCAATCAAAGATTTATGCAAGAAGTCTATTATGTAAAAAATTATCAAAAGTTGCCCGATCGCACATAGCAACTTGAGCACCGACTTTAGTTGTGCACAAAGCGCCCGCTGCTGCGCCCCACCGCACCGCTTCTGACAAGGACAGACCGGCATCTAATGCAGAGGCTAACCCGCCGTTAAAAGCATCGCCAGCAGCCACAGTGTCGATCGCCTCCACAGCAAAAGCCGGTACAAAAAAGGTTTCATCCGCCGTAACAGCAACAGCCCCGCGATCGCCCAATTTGACAATAACATTCTTGACGCCACGCTCCTGCAAGTGTTTGGCAGCTACAATCGCTGTTTCCGTGTCATTCACCCGAAAACCGACTAACTGACTAGCTTCCACTTCATTCGGCGTGATAATGTCAATTAGCGGATAAAGTTCGATCGGCAAATCCGCCCTCGCCGGTGCTGGATCGAGAATAACTCGCACCCCCGCTTGATGAGCAATTTTCGCAGCTTTTTGGACAATTTCCAGGGGAATTTCTAACTGTAACAGCAAGGATGTAGCTGCTGTTAACAGTTTTTTGAGACGTTCTATATCTGCTTCACCGACATTGTGATTTGCGCCCGGAATCACAATAATATTATTTTGACCTGTCTCGTCTACGGCGATAATTGCCACTCCTGAATGAGTGTTTTGGTCTATTAATACATTGTCTGTGTTTACACCATAAGATTGTAAACTTGTCAATAATTCTTCAGCAAATTTATCGTTGCCAACGCGACCGATGATGTGGGTGGAAGTACCGAGACGGGCGGCGGCGACGGCTTGATTTGCTCCTTTGCCGCCACCAGCCGTGAAAAAATTGCTACCGATGATAGTTTCCCCTGGCTGTGGCAACCGGGGAGTTTTTGCTGCTAGGTCGATGTTGATACTGCCGAATACGATGATGGTCATAATTTAAATTGGGCATGGGGCATGGGGCATGGGGCATGGGGCATGGGGCATGGGGCATGAGGCCTTATAGAATTGGGAATTGGTAATGGGTAGCAACTCGCAAATAACCCATAACGAATAGACATCTCCCATAATTATCGTGGAACAGGCATCTTGTCTGTTCAAAATCTGCTTTTTAGGAGAAGCCTAATAACAACAAATAACAAATAACAACAGTCAACAGCCAACAAACAACAGTCAACTGACAACAGTCAACTGACAACAGTCAACTGTCAACCGCCAACAACCCTCAAACGTGCTAGAACAGTTATGGTCTCCACCGGTCAATTCAATGGCTGCAATTACTCTCGATCGCAATCCCTGTGTCCTGCTAGTTGAAACAGACGAAGTTCTCGCCGGACACTTGAGTCTCGACTTAAAATCCTCCGGCTATGAACCGGTAGTAGCTTCTAATACCGCCACCGGCCAACATTTAGCCCGTGAATTGCAGCCAGCTTTGATTGTAATCGATCGCATACTTGGCCCTGAGTCGGGGCTGTCACTGTGTTCTTACCTCAGAAGTATTGGCAATCGGGTGCCGGTGTTGCTATTGGTCGGTCGTGATACAGTGGACGATCGCGTAGCTTGTCTGGAAGCTGGGGCGGATGATTATTTTCTCAAACCTTACCGCACTGAGGAGTTTTTGCAGTTGGTGCGCTTGTATTTGCAGCCGGATAACAGCAGCAACGAACAATTGAGGTTTGGCGATTTAGTTTTGGATTTGGCCTCTAGGCGGGCCCTACGCAACGGACGGGCGATCGACCTGACGATGAAGGAATTTGAGCTGCTAAAGTATTTGATGGAACATCCCCGCGAGGTTTTGACTCGGGAACAAATTCTGGAAAATGTTTGGGGTTACGACTTTTTGGGCGAGTCGAATGTGATTGAGGTTTACATCCGCTATCTGCGGCTCAAGATTGAAGATGAGGGCGAAAAGCGCTTGATTCAGACGGTGCGCGGTGTTGGCTATGTGATGCGGGAAGCTTGAAGAAGTCATTAGTCATTAGTCATTAGTCAGTGGTCATTAGTCATTAGTCAACAATGCCCATGCCCCATGCCCTATGCCCCATGCCCCATGCCCTATGCCCTATGCCCAATCTAAAATCTAAAATCTAAAATCTAAAATCTTTATGAATTATTTAACTAATTTGCTCGGTATTGGAGTAAGTATATTTTTGCTGGGATGTTCGCCGACTTTACCGATCGCGAATGCTGGTGCTACTGGTATTTTGGCGAATCAGTCTCCGACGGCGACAACATCGGGTCAAGTGCTGCCTGTTTCTGCTAGAGCTCGGATAGGCGATCGCCCAATCGAACTCGAAGTGGCGAAAACAGCGGAACAGCAGGCTATGGGTTTAATGTACAGAACTTCTTTGCCGGATGACAGAGGAATGCTGTTTGAGTTTAAAGCGGCGCGGCGGGTCAATTTTTGGATGAAAAATTGCAAGATTTCTCTGGATATGATTTTTCTGCGAAATGGGGTGGTTGAGGCGATCGAAGTTTCTGCACCTCCTTGTACTGAAGATCCTTGTCCTACCTACGGGCCCGATACTGCTGTCGATCGAGTTATTGAACTCCGGGGCGGGCGGGCTGCTGAACTAGGTGTCAAAGTGGGCGATCGTATTGAAATCGAGTTTTTTAACGAAAACCTCGATCAATAAACAATCCCCCGGTTTCCCTCGCCCAGAGATCCCCCTGCCTTCGGAATACCGGCGAAAATTTAGAAACTTTACAAAAATTGATTAAATCTATTAGAATATTAATGTAAGATTCAGTACAAACACCGAAAGATTTGCTACGATGTCGATCTCAGTCAGTCAGGACTTGAGCTTGTTTCCGGAAGCTGTAGATTGTTGGTCGCAGGTATGAGACGAGTCAGCGACTCGTTACCAATCCTGAGAGACGATACTCAGCCTCAAGGTGTAGCAACACGAAAAGAAATTCTCTGGAAGTTCTGGCGATCGAGCTAAATCTACTAAACCTATCTAAAGTAATATGCTACGAGCCAAGTTAATTGGCGGTAATTGGCAAACTTAACTTCTGGTAGCAGTTTCGGGTCTGATCGAAATATCTAACTAATTTTCCCGAAGTAGATTTGCGGATTCTGCATTTTGGCAGATGAAGTTAAACTCTGAACTTGGTTTAGTAGTCTTTAGGTAGCAGAATTTATTCTGATTCGCGCTGCAAAGATGCCGAGGTATTCAGTTTAAGTTCGATCGCGATTACCAGTCGATCGGGCAGACATCAGCAAAATTGCAAAACCTTTCACTTTTTGGGAAAGGTTAGCTTGTGCGCTCGCACTCAGCATTACGTTTGGCAGTTCAACCGCTAATAGCGTTTTAAAACCTATCGACGGTAACAAGACAAATTTAAAACTGGCTTATTACTCATCACAAACATCAGGTTCACATCAGAAAATGGTGTCCTATACTTAGAGGTGAAATCACATGGCACCCGCTAAATACACTCGATTAATTCGATTTTTACAAGAAGATTTGGCAATTTCGCCCGCGTCAATTGCTGTCGCCGAACGTGTCGGCGATAACAAACAGCGGCAGCGTGATCAAGACCCGAATTCCTTGCCGATGGTTCTGTGGCAATACGGTTTAGTCACTCTCGAACAGTTGGATAAAATCTTTGATTGGTTATCCGAAGCATATTAAAAGGATTTTAGATTTTAGAAAGAATCCAAAATCCAAAATCCTTTAATAACTTGGATTAGGATTCAGCCAAGAATTTGGCAGCAGCGGCAACGCCGGCACCAGGAGTGGAGCCTTCATGACCCAATTCTCGCAACACGACTTCTAAAGAGGAAATTGCTGCTAGAATATCGCGATCGCACACAAAGCCCAAATGACCGATTCGGAAGATTTTACCTTTCAAATGGTCTTGTCCGTCGGCGAGAGCAATGTCAAATCTCTTTCTCATCAAAGTCCGCACTTTTTGAGCATCTACGGATTCTGGCGGCATAACCGAAGTAATCGCAGGGCTGGCGGCATCGTCAGCAGCAAACAACGGCAAACCTAAAGCTTTTACAGCAGCGCGAGTAGTTGTCATCAACCGTTTATGCCGCGCGAAAACATTTTCCAACCCTTCTGTTTTCATCATCTGCAGCGATGCTTGCAGGGCAAAAAACATATTGACAGGGGGAGTAAAAGGAGTGGTATTTTTGGCAGCGTCTTTGCTATATTTGCCCAAATCCAAATAATAGCGGGGCAGTTTCGCAGTTTTGTAAGCTTCCCAAGCTTTCGGACTGACGGCCACAAAACCCAAACCTGGAGGAATCATGTAAGCTTTCTGAGAACCCGAAGCAATGACATCGATTCCCCAAGCATCCATCGGAATATTGACAGCGCCTAAGCTAGTGACAGCATCGACCATAATTAAAGCTTCACCGTGGGCTTTAACGTGGCGGTTGATGGTTTCGAGGTCGTTGAGGACGCCGGTGGAGGTTTCCGAGTGGGTGATGATGACAGCTTTGATTTGCTTCTCTGTATCTGCTTCGAGTTTTTCGCGGAAGTGTTCGGGGTCTAAAGGTTGGCCCCACTCAGCTTTAATAATTTCGGCGTTTAAACCGTAAGCTTCGGCGACTTCAGCCCAACGTTCACCAAATTTGCCGTTGCATCCGACTAAAACTCGATCGCCCGCACTCAAGAAATTAATTATCCCAGCTTCCATCGCGCCGGTACCGGAAACCGTTAAACTCAGCACGTCACTTTTAGTTTGGTGCAGCCATTTGAGGTTTTCGGTACATTCTGCAAAAATCGCGTCAAATTCCTTGCTGCGGTGGCCCATCGGGTGTTTTGCCATCGCTAACAATGCCGCTTCAGGCACCGGCGTCGGGCCGGGAATCATCAGCATTAATTTGTTGTCCATGATATTGTCCTAAGTTTTTCTGTGGGAGTTATATAGAATAAATCAAATACGATACGTCACGTCGCTACTCTAACTTTTTTAACTTTTAACTCCCTTCTGGTTAATTTCATTTAGAGACCAGCGATGTTCTACCGCTAAGTTCGATCGCTCGCAGCTTTGTTCTAATTGCTTTTGAATGGCAAGGGCTTTACGCAGTGTAATAATAAGTTGGTGAACTTGTTGCTGCTGCGGCGATTGTGGACTGACAGCAAACATCGTTTTGCGTTCTAACAATTGAAGTAGCAATTCATAATGAATGTACGAAGGAAGGGGGATTGGCTCCATGAAAGCTAACATACCTCAGCGAACCGATACCCCATTGCAATTGCATGAGGCATCACGGTGAACATTAGATGCCCGATTTTTTATTTGTTTTCTAACCGTACAATAACCCCTGCTTTGCCGATCGAATATTCGGGGCTGGGGGCGTTGTACACGCTAAATTTTGCGATCGACAGGCTTACAGAATAGATTTAATTGCTTTCTGGCAAAATATTTCTATGCAATATAGCTTTCAGTGCTATTTCTTTTTTACAGTAGCGCTTGAGTCGATGCAGGCTAGAAATTCTCATTATTTACCTACTTAATCATTTTTTATCAGAATTAAGGGTGGTTTGTCAAGCGGTCTCGCCTTTCACTGGCTGGGAGGGCGATCGGCAAGGGAGGCTAAAGCAGCGCCTGGATCGGGCTGCTTGACCAGAGATTCGCCGATGAGGACGGCTTCGGCGCCGGCGCTGGCAAGTTTAGCGAGGTCGTCGGGAGTGTGGATTCCTGACTCGCTGACGATGAGGATGCCTTTTTCTTGGATTTCGGTTTGGCGGGAGGCTAATAGTTGACTGGTGGTTTCTAGGCTGACGGAAAAGTCTGCTAGGTTGCGGTTGTTGATGCCGATCAGGTTAACGCCTTCTAGGGTTAATACTCGATCGAGTTCTTCGAGAGTGTGAACTTCTATTAAAGCTGTCATGCCCAAAGTCTTGACAATTTTGACAAAGTATTGTAAGTCTTTGTCAGATAGAATAGCTGCGATTAACAATACAGCATCGGCGCCGTGAATCCGGGCGAGATAGATTTGGTAGGGATAGATAATAAACTCTTTGCAAAGTAAGGGTAAATCGACGGCGGCACGGATTTTAGCGAGGTTGTCGAAACTGCCTTGAAAGAACTTTTCATCGGTGAGTACGGAGATGCAGCTAGCGCCGTTTTGTTGGTAAGCTAGGGCGATCGCCACTGGGTCGAAATCTTCGCGAATTACGCCTTTGCTGGGAGAAGCTTTTTTAACTTCGGCGATGATAGCTGGTGTGGTTTTGCCGTTTTTAAGGGCGGCAAGAAAGTCGCGAGTTGGCGGTGCAAACGGGAGTTTTTTGTGAAGTTCGGATAAGGGAGTGCGATCGCGCTTTTGGGCCACTTCAGCTTCTTTTTCCCAGACGATTTCTTCGAGGATGTGCTGAGGTTCGGCGTCGGGTACGGCGATTTGGTAGCTGAGGTAGAGGACGGAGACGGATGTGCTGGGGGGACGGCGACGGATTTGAAGCATGATAGGGGGATAAAGGGCGATCGTAACAAGTTTCAACATATTATATAATGGTTACAGTAAATCCTCCTAGCCTGAGAGCTAATACGTGTCAGCTAAAGATATATATCACGATACAGTTAAGCGTGCCTTAGAAAAGGATGGCTGGACAATTACTCACGATCCATTTCCCCTGCAAATTGGTCGCAAGCGTTTATCTGCCGACTTGGTGCAGAGCGTCTAATTAATGCCGAAAAAGGAACCCAAAAAATTGTTGTTGAGGTCAAGAGCTTTGTGGGACGATCGGATGTAAAAGATTTGGAACAGGCTTTGGGACAGTACGTTCTTTACCGCCATGTGCTTAATGAAATGCAGAGCGATAGAAAACTATATCTGGCTATTTCTGAGGAGGTTTTTAATAGTGTATTTTCTATAGAGTTAGGGGAGGTGTTATTGAAAAATCAGACAGTTAAACTGATTATTTTTGATAAAAAAGTGAGGCAATACTTCAATGGATACCCGATTGAGATACCAAGAAATTATCAAAACCATACTTCAGGAACACGCTAACTTCCGCAATACTATACCTGATGGCTATCATTCTCAAATGTTATTTGATGATGAACGAGGAGGATATTTAGTTTTGGATATTGGTTGGAATGAGAACCAGTACCTTCACGCCACACCAATCCACCTTGATTTAATCGGCGATAAAATCTGGATTCAATATGGTGATACTGAAGAAGGAGTGGCGACTGATTTACTGGCGGCAGGTGTTCCTAAAGAAGATATTGTACTCGGTTTTAGGCATCCTCAAGTGCGACAATATACTGAATTTGGAACTGGTTTGAGCGACAAAGATGAAGAAATTGTTGCTGAATCTGCTGCTGTGCGATCGGCCTAAGTAGAGTACGGAGACGGATGTGCTGGGGGGACGACGGCGGATTTGAAGCATGATAGGTGGATAAAGGGCGATCGCAACAAGTTTCTATTATATAAGGTCGATCGCCCTTTTCAATTTATGATAAGATGCGATTAACTAAGTATTCGGAGATAAACCGATGCAACTAGAAGAATATTTTGAATTTCTCGACCCCGATGACATCCGCATCAAAGGACATCGGATCGGCATTGACGATGTAATTAAATATTACTTGGATGGATATTCGCCCGACCAAATTCTGGAAGAATTACCAAGTTTGAATTTAGAGAAAATTTACGCGACGCTAACTTATTATCTGCAAAATCGGAGGCAGATGGATGCTTATATGTTGCGGCTGGCGAAGTGGCGGGAAGAACGCTATCAGGAATGGTTGGCTAAGGAACCTTCTGATGTAGTAAAGCGTGTAAGAGCAATCAAAGCACAGCGAGAACAGGAGTTACTTCTACTCAAGTGAAAGTTCGTTTTTTACTCGATGAAAATTTGCCGCCTAAGCTTAAAAGTGCTGTTTTAAAACTCCAGCCGGAGATAGATATTTTGCGGGTGGGCGACGCAAATGCACCGCCATTAGGAACCCTCGATCCAGAAATCATCAGCTATTTGGAATCATCGCAAAGGTTATTGGTAACGGATAACTGCAAAAGTATTCCTGGACATTTGGAGGAATATTGGGCAAAGGGAGGACAAATTTGGGGACTGTTTTGGGTGCGTCCAAGTGCAAGTTTAGGCAGATGGGCAGAAGAAATTGTGATAGTTTGGGAGACTTCGGAAGCTGAAGAATGGATTGATAAATTGGATGGGATTCCATTATAAAAAAATGTTGATAAAGTGCGATCGTTGAAACCTACTCGCCTGCATGGCGATCGGGTTCATACTCATAGAAATGGACTTTTTTACTAACTTTACAGTAAAAAATTCTCGAACATCTTTTATCAATATTACTTTGTCCCATTTTGAAGACATCGGCGCTATATTTAGTGTATTTTTTACGGCCAACTACGATTTTATCACCTTGGTATTTGTGCTTGCGGATATCTATATCTAAATCGTAGACAATTTGAGTCATGGATCTGATAAATCGCTCTTGATAGGAACGAGTTTCATTTAATAACTTCCCTCGTGTTAAACTTTGCCAAAAATTTTCATTAAATTCATAATCTGGTGGTGTCAAATCCGAATTCCATCTATCCCGTAAAACAGATTGACTGTAGCAAATTCCGATAGCTTGTTTGATGCGATTTTCTCGGAGACTGTCATCAACTATATTTTGGGACAAAAAATCAGTTACATCAAATAGCTGTTTTACATCTTTAGCTACCAACATTTTTTCAGTAATTGAAATGTCATCGGGTTCTACCATTACCGTCTGAGAAGCAGCGGGACTTACCAAGCATAGTAAGTCAGGATCGTTACAAAAAAAGCATTTTTCCAGCAACAGATTCCATTCATTTAGGACATCTTCAGGAACTAACTCATTAGTAAATTTGCAAAATTGGCTATTTTCAGACTGTGGAGTGCATAAGCCAGGGCAAAGTTCAAATCTTCTAAACAATTCCGGGATGATTTTATCTTTAAAAAATTTCGTGTAATGCTCTTGAACTTCTGGCTGATTTTTGAAAGGATTATTTCTGTATATTTCTGCGAATAGCCCTTCGCTAAACTTGAACTTAACCAGTTGATATAAATTATCCGTATCTCTTTCGATCTCTTCAATATCTGTCAATAATGAGTTAAGTGACTGAAAAATTTCAAAGTAACGTCTGGATTGCCATGCTTCTTCGCTGACCGCTAAATAGACGGGATCTAGATATTTTCTCATTGACTAAACTTGGCCATCCTTTTTTTTAAAGTTGCTTCCATTAAATCCCGCGCATCATTTTCATCAAAGAAGCCAACTGGCCAATTTTGGATTTCGCCAAACTCATTAATTTGAATTGGTTTGACAACAGAAGTTTTTTGTTTGTCATCAAAACTCACGAAAAGAGTATTTAAAAGCTCTTTAACTTCACCAGACTCTTCTTGGGCAATTCGCAGACACAATCGGTTAATTAAATGTTCGCTGTGAGTTTCTATAACTAATTTTTTACCAGACTTAGCCATGCAAATGAAAAAATCAGCAAGCTTTGACTGTAGCGAAGGATGCAAATGAATTTCAGGCTGTTCTAAAATAATTGTTTCTTCTTCTTTGGTTCGCAAGCACTCTACTAAAATTGGTAAAATTTGACTGACACCAAATCCTACATCTGGGAGATATACTTCTACGCCAGATGAGTTTAATTTAACTTGACCGGGAACTCCACCTAAACCAACGACAGAAGTGATATTAGGTAATTTCATACATTCAGATAACCACCAGTTCACTGCTTCTAGCATTTTGTCAGACTCTCGCAGTTTATACTCTTTTATCCGTCTTCCTTCATAAATACATCTGTAATATTTGGGGATATTCTGATTTTGTTCAACAGCAAGAACTAAGGGGGTATATTCACCGTTAATTCCAATATCAATTCTTCTCACATCGTCAAATAAGTAAAATCGTTTTGGTGCTTCACGTAGAGGCCCTATATATCTAACACTAGACCATAAATTTCTTAAATAAGTGGCTGTGACTTGATAAGAATCATAATATTGCATAAGTGGAATTCCTTCCTTTTCCTTAAGTATAAAAAATTCTTCTATGAGAAGACTTACATAAATTGTCTGAAAACCTTCTTTTTTTTCTGGTGCAGGTTTTTTATGAATATAGGTGTTCAATTCACGGAGGGTGGTATCAATAAATTTCGATAAGTGTTTCGGTACTTTTGTTTTGCTACTGATGCAATCGTGGTTAACTTTATTTAGATTGGCATAACTTTGTTTGGCAAATTCATTGATTGAGAGAATCATTGGTAGTATTCCATCAAATTGAACTTGTACGCGGTCGAATACTACTTCATCAATCGCCGTCTCTTTGAAAAATTTGGTTTCCGTGAAATTTCTTGTATCTATACGATTGAGCTGGTATAGAGGAGGACAATACATCCATCTAAATAATAAATCTCTCAATTTAACATTCTTTAATTTAAGTAAATATTTATCTTCTCCAAATCGCTCTATTTCCAATAAAAACCCTGTTATCATGTCTTTAAAAATAAACTTGCTAACTAATAATTTATTTTTATTATCGGACGTATTTAATGTTTTGTTTTCTCGATAAGAGAGTTTTACTTCCACTCCTACATCAATTTGAACAGATTTTCTTTGATCCCAAAATCCAGTTGTATCTCTTAGATCGAAATCCCCTGATAATTTCCAGGAAAATCCAATCTCTTTGTCTGTTGCATGATTGTTAATTACATCTGCCCAATCACCTAAACGAACGTACAGCCCATTAAAAACTACAGGTTCTTGAATATAATAATCAATAGGAAGCTTGCTGCCATCAACATTTGATTGCTTCATCAAAAGTAAGCTCTGGATTATTGAACTTTTTCCAGAACTGTTGATACCGCAAAGCACAGTCAGTGGCTTAATTTCAATTGAATCAAGCTGCTTAAATCCCTTGAAATTTGATAAACCAAATTTTGTTAGCATATAATTATACATATCCAGAGGATTTGAATTATATCTGACGGATTAAACTAGAGGAATATTCTCTTCTATTTGACAATTCTGGCTTTTGCTTGTTCCAAAGCGCTCAATAAGCGATCGGCGTTTTTGGGCGATCGCAGCAGGTATACTGTCTCCAGCAAGCTTGATAATTCGTCAGAAGCAATTAAGGCTATGTTTTCGCCATCTTTGCGGGTGATGACGATCGCATCGCGATCGCTGATGACTTGTTCGCACAGTTCATCAAAATTGGCTTGAGCTTGAGTATAGGTGACTTGGGTTAGTGTGAGCGACATGGTTTTTAACTTACCAATACTAATAATAGTATAACACGGAGAATTAAGCTGATGAATTCAGTAACTTTGACAAATTATCAAATTTGGGATGAAATCGCTAAAATCTTAGCACCTCTTGATATAAATCGCCTCGCAACCCAACATTTAGAATCCTGTAATTACAAAATAAGAGGTTACTGGGATAGCAATAATAAGTTTTATGAAGAAATTGCTTTTATTCATCTCATCTGTGCAGAGTCGATCGGGCGATCTATTGGCACAAATATCATCAACAACCATCCGACTTCTCACTGGATTAAGCTTAAATTTTTACTCAAAGCTGATTTATCCGATAGCGAAAACAACTTAGCTAGCGATGATGGCGATGATGAAATTGGCGAACTGACTCTGATTTTAGATATGAATTAGACAGTTATTGATGAAAACTGCCTGATTGATATGGATGTCCAATCTCCTTTTGTTGTTGCCAAAAGTCAGCCTAATTTGCCGCATTCTGCTTAAAGTGCGTGAAGCGAAGCTATCTCGTAGGGAATCGCCCTCCAATCATTTACCACAAATATGATCGTTAACGATAAACTTAAGAACATACTGACGCAATTACGATCGCACTTCGAGCAACTTTACGGCGATCGCCTCACCCAAATGGTGCTCTACGGTTCCCAGGCGCGAGGCGATGCACATCCAGACTCAGATATAGATGTTTTAGTAGTTCTGAAAGCGCCAGTTCAAGCGGGTGAAGAAATTGATAGAACTCTTCAGATTGTAGCAGATTTGTCGCTCCAAAATGATGAAGTGATTAGCTGCCAGTTTATGAATGAAGAAAAATTCACTAATTATCAAAGCCCTTTGCTCAGAAATATCCGTAAAGAGGGAATTTTAATATGACATCGGCTCAATTAAACTTACTCGCAAAAGCTCGTCAAAGCCTTTCAGCGGCTAAGTTAATGTTAGAGGGCGAATACCCGGATTATGCAGCCTCTCGCGCCTACTACACTATGTTTTATATCGCCGAAGCATTTTTCGAAGGTGAAGGACTATCTTTTTCTAAACATTCCGCAGTCATTAGTGCCTTTGGCAGAGAATTTGCTCGTACAGGAAGAGTTCCTGTTAAGTTTCACCAATACCTCATCAGAGCACAAGAATTGCGAAATGCTGGAGATTACGGCGAACTTGATGCCGTTACGAGCGATCAAGCAGCAGAATCGATCGCCCAAGCTGAAGAATTTCTAGAATTAGCTGAAAATGCGATCGGCACTCTACCGCCGCCCTAAAACAGTATACCGAAATCCCCGACTTATTCAACAAGTCGGGGATATAAAACAAGAAAACAGCCCCTACAGATTAATGACTACCCGCTCCAGCAGCCCGTTTAAACGCCTCATCCAACACTTCCGAAAGCGTCGGGTGAGTGTGAACTCGGAATGCTAAAGTGTTCACAGAATCGCGCTGGGCGATCGCATTTGCCGCCTCCTGAATCAAATCCGAAGCGTGCAAACCGAAAATGTGAACTCCCAACAACTCCCCAGTATCCTTCCGGTAAATCACCTTAGCCATACCGTCGGTTTCACCCTCCGCAATAGCCTTAGAATTTCCCTTAAAATAACTCTTGACAGAACCGACCTCAAACCCTTCAGTTTTTCCTAACTCTTTGGCCGCAGGTTCAGTCATTCCCACATAGCTAATTTCCGGGTGAGTAAACGCCGCCGCCGGGATACTCAAATAGTCAACTTCGCGGGCACGGCCACAAATATTTTCTACTGCGGCAATTCCCTGGGCAGACGCAGAATGCGCTAACATCATCTTGCCATTAACATCGCCGATCGCCCACAAATTTTGCACCGGTTCTCCCGCCGCCAAAACCTGCATCTTATCGTTAACTGGGATATAACCGCGCATCGTTTCCACGCCAACAGTTTCTAACCCCAAATTCTTACTGACAGGAACCCGACCAGTTGCTACCAAACAAGCATCAACTTCCAAAATTTCGACAATTTCCTTAGTCTTGAAATCAGCCAATTCAATAATCACCGGCGAACCAGGAGTAATCTTCTTAGCCAAAACACCCACTTTTGTTTCAATATCGCGGGGTGCAATTAACACCCGTTCTGCTAACTTAGCAATATCTGGATCGAAAGTCGGCATCAACTGATCTAGAGCCTCAATCATCGTGATTTCACAGCCCAGTGCGGTGTAAATATCGGAAAACTCCAAACCGATGTAACCGCTACCAATAATTGCAATCCATTTCGGTAGCGATTCCAACCTCACAGCATCGTCGCTGGTAAATACTGTTTTGCCGTCAATTTCTATCCCGGGGGGGACGAAGGGAACCGAACCGGGAGCGAGAATAATATCCTTGGCAGTAATAGTTTTCTCGCCTTTATCGGTTTCGACGGTAATTTTTTGAGCACTGGCAATTTTGCCCCAACCTTGGATGACATCGACGTTCAAACGTTTGAGGCTGTTGGTCAAGTCGCCGCGAAGTTTGCTAACAATAGTATTAGCGTGATTGGCGATCGCCCCGCGATCGAAATCCACACTGCCCAATTGAATACCCAAAGTCTTCAGGTGGTGGGCATTCCGCAAATCTCGCACTCGCCCCGAAGCCGCCAACAGCGCCTTCGAGGGAATGCAGCCGCGGTTGACGCAAGTCCCCCCCATGTCCCCTGCTTCGATAATTGCCACTTTCAGCCCGCAGCTAACCGCGTGTATGGCCGCGCCGTGTCCGCCCACGCCAGCGCCGATAATTGCTAAATCGTAATCAAATCCCTGAGTCACCTTAAAATCTCCTAATGCCTTTGAAATCTTAGGACTCAAGCAAAAAATACCGTCTCTCCGTCCTTTCGAGGTGGCGCGTTGCCATCGCAACCCTTGAACAGCGGTAATAGTTGCATAAGTCCTGTCTCCTTATTCTCGACTAGACTAGGGTTAATTAGACAACGAAAGAGCCCTAACTGAGATTTTTTCAGGGTCGATGATTTTGAGCTGGGTCTGCACCAAGTCTCCAATCACTCAGTAGGCGGGTGTAGAGTTAAATATAGTTTGAAGGCTGACAATGCCCGCTGCAAGTTTTATAGGGGGCAGCAAGTTCAGCAGCAGGCATTCCACCGTCCGGTTAAATTGTGTCCGCTTGCTTGTTTTAGTCGGGTTTTCATGTCTGCACGCGCCGGGGCGGACAGACTTTGTTGGCAAATTTTAGACCCTATGGAGTGGCTTATGACGGATGACGACGACCAGAAAGATTTACGCCGGGCCTCGGCTCAATCATTTTTTGAGTCCCTGGATGAATTGTTCGATTCTATAGAATCAAACAGCACTCAAGCTGCACAACCGAAATCTCCACCGCCTCCGGCTAAGCCTTCGAGTCAGTCTTCGAGTTTGCCGAAGAAGACTAGACCGGCGAAAATTAATTTGTCGGATTTTGAAGATGCGATCGCCGATTTGGAACAGTTTATCCAGACTAAACACCAGAAACGCCCGGAATCCAATCAATAGTGCGATGACAAATTTTCAAGTAATGAGTAATGAGAGTTGACTGTTGACTGTTGACTGTTGACTGTTGACTGTTGACAAGCGAAAAATTTTCGACCGAAGTTCCAGCTCCCAGATTCATCTGTGGAGTAGATTTTTCAATCTAAAATCTAAAATCTAAAATCTAAAATCGACTGGCTGTTTACTGTTGAACTCGCGCAAAAACTGATAATTCCTTGAAGACAGGAGTCGCCCAGATTACAAAGTTTTAGACCAAAGTTCAGCTTCCCAGATTCATCGGTGGAGTCGAATCTAAAATCTAAAATCTAAAATCTACAATCTACAATCGACTGGCTGTTAACGGTGCTTTCGGCATAAGCTACTTATGTGGTAGCCTACAATATATTCATATTTCGTTGAGGATTGCTTTACAAGAATCAAGCCCGATAAATTAGCTCAATTTACTATTAATAGCCTTGTTTTTAGGCTTTGAGTGCTGCGGTAATTGCCTCGATCGCACTTCGATCGCCCGATCGCCGATCGCACTCAAAGGCAACTCCAATTCATCAAGATCGTTGCGGAACTTCACCGGAATATCAGCACCGTTAATAATCGCTCCCAACAGCCGCGGCCCAGATTTATGCGACTCGTCCTCCTCAGATTCCAGCAACTGATCCGCAGCCTCAGACAACATACTAGACAAAGTGTAACCAGGCCGCGCCACCAAAATCATACCGTCCGTGTACGGTTCCAGCGTCAGCGCGTCGTTGCACTCGCTCAAAGCCGGAGAATCCACAACCACAAAATCAAAGCGGTTGCGAACATCCTCAAACAATCTCCGCATTTCGCTTGATTCTAGTACGGCCGAGGCTTGCCGCAAAAAGCCGGGACTCGGCACGACGTATAGGTTCTCTACCTCTGGAACCAAAAGGACGCACTCGCTAATATTGCCGTAATAGTGCAAAGGTTCCACAGTCGCCAAAGGATCAGCAGCAATTTTCAAAGATTCAACGTTAGAAGGCGATCGCAAATCTGCTTCAATTAGCAAAGTCCGTTTACCCGATCGAGCCGATGCAATTGCCAAATTGTAAGCACTAAAACTTTTCCCCTCCAAAGGCGCCGCCGAAGTCAGCAACACCACCTTCACCGGTTTGTTCCCGATCCGGCGCAAATTAGTACGCAACCGCTCGTAAAATTCCAAATAGGGAGAATTTGCCTCCAGGGCCAGAGGCATTATTTCATCGCCGTAGGAATCAAACACCGTCACTTCAGGCAAAACTCCCAGTATCGGCACCTCTTTTTCCACCAAAGCCGCCCGCACTTCTTCCCAACTGTAAAACTTGCCGTTGAGCATCCCCAGCAAAAATATCAACCCCCCGCCCAGCAGCAATCCCACAAATCCGCCCACCGCCAGCATCACGGGCAAACCTCTCTTGTTTGACTCAACGTCATCCGTTTGCGGCAATTGGGCGATTCTCAAACTCCCCGTTGTCTCAGCTACCGCCGCCTCAGCATCTACCAAAGCCGACAGCATCTTGTCGTAGAGAGCTTTTTTGAACGCCACTTGCTGGGCCAAACGGGCTTGTTCTAACTGCTTGTTGGGGATTGTCGCGTGTTCCCGACGCAATTCTTGTTCAGTTTTCTCGATTCCTTGGAGTTGCTGTTGCACCGTATCCCGCTGCGTTTGCAAAGCAATCAAAGTTTGAGCTAACTGCTGTCTGGCCGGATCTAAAGAAGAGTCTACCCGAATTCGATCGGCACTTCTGAGCGGGGCCGCCACCCCGTTACCGCCTAGTACCTCAGACTGCCGCTGCTGCAACTGCTGCTCAAAAGCAAGTTTTTGTTTGAGCAATTCTACAATTTTCGGGTGTTCCTCCTGCAAGTCGCTGCGGAGAATTTTGAGCTGAGATTCGATCGAAAACAATTGCACTCGCAGTTGGGCAATAATTGGATCGGCAGAGAGTGCTTGAGCGACGTAAGCTTGCTCCACATTCAATCCCAAACGATCCTGCAAACTGTTAATTTGAGCTTCAATTCCTCCCAACTGCACGCGGAGTTGCCGCTGCTGCTGTTGGCTGCTGGTAATCGCTTGCGGCAGTGCACCGCTCTGAGCTGCTAAAATTGAAGTTCCTTCTCGTTTTTCGTAGGCTTCAAGTTTTGCTTCCGTCTCTCTAAGTTCCTGAGTTACTTTCGGCAAACGCTGGTTAATTTGGGCGATCGTCTCACGCAGTCTAGAAGTATTAATACTTTTGCTGTGTTCCACCATTTCGTACATCAGCGTCTTTACTACCGCTTCTGCTTTTTTGCGATCGGCATTTTTGTACAATACTTGAATCAAAGCGCTGGGGTCATTATTCTTACTGGGCATCTTTATCTGCACATCTTTTCCCAGCTTTTTAGCCAAAGCTTGTACTTTTTCTGCCGCTTCTTCTTTGTTTGATTTTTCTTCGGGTTGGATGAGTTTTTCTGCTGCTGGTTCAACCACCCTTGTATCCAGCAGCATATCTTTAGTTATTTCTTGTCCTTCCTGTTGAATTTTAGTAGTAGTCGATGAAAAAATCACGCTCGGTCTGTCGTAGGCCAGCGTACCTATTGCAACGTAAACTGGCGCCGGCTTTGGCTGCAGGGCCACTACTCCCGACACCCCCACCGTCACCGCGAGAGTAGCCAGTCCCACCCACTTGTATTGGTCGAAAGCAATTAAATAACGTTTAACAACTGATAAAGTCATAATGATTGTTGACTGTTGACTGTTGACTGTTGACTGTTGATTTTGAGGAAATCCTAACTAATAACTAATAACTAATAACTAATAACCAATAACCCTTCCTAATAACTAATGATTACCTGTCATTATTAGTCGGACCGAACAGATTTGTCACCCCATTTCTCAACTGCTCAAAGAACAGAATAAATCCCAAAGTATCGCGAAATGGTCGAGTAAAAGTGTTGAGTACATAACCAATGCGCTCTACCAAATTTCTACCAATCACAATCACATCATTATCTTCGAGCATCGGGTTCTGAGAAACATTGCCCTCCAACGCAGCTTTAGCATCTATCGAACGGTTGATTGCTCTACCTTGCTTTTCGTCGAACCGAATCAGGGCTATTTTCCGCAAGTCAGCAAGATTAACAGGCAAGTTGTTGAGAGCATCTAAAAACCTGCTGCCATTTTCTACGTAGAACGAGGTCAAACCACCACTAGCGTAACTCAAAACTCGAACGTAGATCCTGGGCTTAATCAGAGTAGACCGCGAAACCAGAGCTTTGTCGTAGTCTAGGTTTTTGCTACTAGCGTCCAATTCCGGGATGACAATCACATCTCCCGAAGCCAAAGGAAAATCGAACAAATCGTTAGCGTTTGCTAGGGGAGTGTAGAGGTCGATTGGTTCCTCCACCGAGGAGCCGTCCATCAGCGTCCGCCGCACTCGCACCTCCCGTAAATCGGCTTTTCCCGTGACTCCCCCCGCAAGCACCAAAGCAGCCGAAATTCGACCCGAACCCGCCGGGAGCGTGTAAAAACCAGGTTTGCTGACTTCTCCGGTGACAGTGATTTGGACGGGGACAGCAGCAGCAGCGAGGCTGTACCTGGATGCTAAATCTCGATCGGATTTGCGATCGGGCGTAACCTGTTTATACGGTACGACGATCGCATCTCCATCTTCCAAACGCAAATCCGGTGGAGCAATACCAGTTTGCAACGGTGTCAAAATATCAACAACTTGCTCCGCGACAGCACCTCCCGGCAGAGTCCGCCGCACCCGCACCGCCCGCAGTTCCGCCGTAGGATTAGTCCCAGCAGCAGCCGCCAAAGCCGCAGGAAGCTGAGGGGTTTGCAGCGGATAAAAACCCGGTCTGGCCACTTCCCCCGTCACCGTCACCACTACGGGGCGCTGAACCAGCAAAGCAGCCGAGACTTGAGGATTTTTGATAAATTGGCCAAAGCGCTCCCGGAGGCGCTGCTGTGATTCTTCGACGGTAAGACCGCGCACATTTACTGTTCCGATTAGCGGCAGTACAATTACCCCTTCAGGGCTGATTGCACCCGTAAAACCTAGTTCTGGGAAGCGCTGAACTTGAACAGAAATCTGGTCTCCCGGGCCCAGGCGGTAGGGCCGATTCCGAAAAGCTGGGTTAATATCCCGGTTGAAATTGGCAGGCGGCGGCGGCGGTACACGCAATGGCGGTGGTGCCACAAGTCGCTCGGAACCAGGAACAACAGATTGAGCTAAAGCCGTTTCCGAAAAAATTTTGCTATTAAAACCCCAGAATACAGCAGCAAAAGATAGAGTCCAAGCAGTTGAATACAGACCTACCAAGGAAAAAGCGAGGCGATTTTTAATAGTGGATTTTTCCCGCATTTTCAGAGGATTTAAAAAAGTAACATTTTGAATAATGCTCTGACTGGTAAGTTTCATCTAAATATAGCGACGACAAAAAACAATAAGATATTTTCGGGGGGAGTTTAATCCAGATATTTACTAGGAAGCAGTTGATTTTGGCAAAACTCGCCCACGCCCTAGGCTGATTTATTTGCACCTACCGGCTTACTCAAACCGAAAAGTTTCTGTAATTAATTTAGCCTGGACACTTTCGGCAAGAGATTCCAGCAATGGTTGAGCTATCTTAATATCGCCCTGCGGTTGAATGGGAAGGATGATACTGACAGCAACCCAAGAGGCGCGGCGGTTCGAGAGTCTAGCAATGCTGTCTTGCCAAAACCAGCGACTGGTTGCTGGAGAACCCCCGTTAGGCCAAGCGTACCACTGCACGACAGCAAAAGTTTGTTGGGGAGTCCAGCTTCGGAAAAACCTCGCCTCGACAGTAGGCGGTGGCTGGTCGGGTATTGGTGCTAATTTAACTGTAAACCTCAAAGTGCGATGAGAATCGGTTTGCCATCGGTGAAATCCATCGATATCTAGCCATTCCACTTGGGGCTGGTTTTTGGGGTAATTTTGAGGCAACAGCAATAAAATGGCAATTGTTTTATCCTTTTTAATTTCTTCAACTAACCATTTGTGAGCGCCAATTTGGACGTTATTCTGAACGGCTATAACCTGCCACCCAGGAATTTTTATCCCGTTTTGGCGCACACTTCTTAATTGCTTGAGGTTGGCAAGGGTTGGCGGGTTTGTCCAAGGCCATCTTCCCGTCGCGTAGCCGGGAATTGCTACTGCCCCAACTAATACCAGCAAAAACACCAGTACCATAATTTTAGATAATTGATACCGCCGCAGTAGTTTCTGTGCTGAAATCATCTGTTTCATTAATTGCCAGACTGATTGGGGAAATACTTTTCCATCCCGTTGAGGAGAAGTACCAATAACCCTAGTATACAAGCAGAATACAAATCTCCGCCCCATCCGGCGTGCAGCCAAGTAAAAAGCGCCTCTCTGTTGGTTCCGTGAAAGTAAGTTAGCAAAGTATTGCGAAAAATGTTGGAAGTGATGCTAATAATGGATGTAATCACTAAAAACAAAAGGCTTTTTTTGCGGGAACTCCAAACTCCCGTCCAATCCAGCAGAATTAAGCTGACGTAAAGACTGGTAAACAGCATTTTCAAGCCTGCACAGTGTGGAGCAACTTCTACAATGCGCTCGTTTACGTACAGATAAATTTCTTCCACTCTCACGTTGATACCAATCTTAAGTAATATCCAGCCTGATGCTTCAGCAATGAATTGCTGTAAGGGCAAGGCGTAGGGTTCTATGAGGTAAGGAATGTGGTTCGGCGAGGCCAGAAATACGAACAAAAGCGGCATCGCCTGCAATTTTAAGCCGGGAATTCCTTTTAAAGATAAGCAAATGCTGGCCAGCATTATTGGGAGGGATAAATTTACTAAATCGCTCAAGCGACTCAGATAAAAAAGCGTGGCTAGTACCAGCAAAAAGCC
Organism: Microcoleus sp. N9_B4; assembly: GCF_036701635.1. Taxonomy (NCBI): domain Bacteria; kingdom Bacillati; phylum Cyanobacteriota; class Cyanophyceae; order Oscillatoriales; family Microcoleaceae; genus Microcoleus; species Microcoleus sp. N9_B4. Next base: position 192,896 of record NZ_JAUBRC010000001.1, read on the forward strand.
TCCCAAAGGATGCGGTGAGTTGGGTAAGCTGCGCCAGCACTTTCGGTTCATCCAAGCAATATAAGCTGCGTAGGGCAAACCAATTAGTCCGTGGCTGAAATATTCGTGTTCGAGGCTGATGTTTTTGTTGAGCCAGCCCTCGTACCAGTGTACTAGCAAGGGGGCGTACAGCAGCACTAGGAGCACCGTGATACCTTCCCCCAGGAGGTATCGCTTGAAAACAATGCGAATTTTGCGCTGGATGTGCATGGTTTGAGAAGTTTTAAGATTGCCGCGCTGGATTCGCAACGCTTTGGGGTTTTGAACTGTCAGTTAAAGATTTATTAATTCCCCACAAATACGCTTTGAGAACCGCACCCTACTGCTTGAAACACCTGCAGCATAAGTTTTAGGAACAATTAGCATTTCCAGGGCTGTTTCATTCTCAGGAAAACCAGCCTTTTGACTCTTGTCGTGCCAAGAATGCCGACCCGACCCATCCACGATTTGTTAGGCATTTGGTGGGATTGGGGCAGCCACGGGGGGCAACCCCTACAAGAGAATGAAACAGCCCTGTTAGTAATTCAATGATAGTACGATCGCCCGAACAACTTGCTCGATCTGAGTATTGCTCAATCCGGGATACATTGGCAATGATAAAATTTGTTGGCACAGGGTTTCTGCGTGGGGGAAGTCGCCGGGATTGCCTAAGTTTTGGTAGGCGGGTTGCAGGTGACAAGGTACGGGATAGTGTATACCTGTTTGAATGCCGTGTTGGGCGAGTTTTTCCTGAAGGGTGTTGCGGTCGATCCTCTTCGAGGGCTTCGCTAACGAGCTTTCCTCAGTAATTTTGATAACATAGAGGTGATAAATGTGACCGCTGCTGCTGTGGTTGGCGATGGGTACAATGCCTTTGTGTTTCAGGGGTTCTAGTAGAGTATCGTAGTGTTGGGCGGCGGCGGTGCGATCGCGATTCCATTTTTCTAAGTAAGGCAATTTAACGTTGAGCACGGCGGCTTGCAAATTGTCGAGGCGGCTATTGGTGCCAATTTCTGTGTGCAAATATTTGCTGGGTGCTCCGTAATTGCGGAGAGTTCGCATTTTTTCTGCGAGCTCTGCATCATTAGTAATTAACATCCCGCCGTCGCCAAAAGCACCGAGGTTTTTGCTGGGATAAAAGCTGAATGCTGCTGCTTTACCAATGGCACCGGCGCGGTATCCTTCTCTTTCGGCTAAGTGCGCTTGGGCGGCATCTTCAAATATGATTAAATCATGGCGATTGGCAAAATCTAAAAGCTGCCGAGGCGATACCATTTGACCGTAGAGGTGTACGGGGATAATTGCTTTAGTTTTCGAGGTAATTGCTGTTTCGGCTGCTGTGAGGTCAATCAGGGCGGTTTCCGGGTCACAATCTACAAGAATAGGTATAGCTTTGGCTTGGAGGACGGCGATCGCGGTGGCAATAAAAGTGTTAGCGGGTATGATAATTTCGTCGCCCGGATTAATGCCGCAAGCTTGGAGTCCCAGAGCGATCGCATCAGTTCCACAAGCCACTCCTACGCCGTATTTTACTCCAGAAGCTGCTGCAAATGCTGTTTCAAATTCGGCGAGTGCTTGACCTAAAATAAAATCTCCTGCCTGGATAATTTTTCTAAGTGCTTCTGCTATTTGGGATTGGATTGGTTGGTGTTGCAGGGAGAGATTTACAAAGGGAACTTTTGGCGGGCGGTTACTCATAAACTATTGGAACCTAATTATTTATATTAACATTTAATGGCAAATAGCTTTTAAAATATTTTAACCGCAGAGGGCGCATAGTAGCAGAGGGAAAATGGATATTTTTTACAGAAGAGCTGCGCCTCTCGTCGTTTTTTTTGAGTGAGCAACTAAATGAAACTTTTTCTGTAATATAGAATCAGATATTTTGCCAGTAATCAAAGTCATGGAATACAAAAAACTCGGCGACAGCGACTTATCAGTATCTGAAATCTGTTTGGGTACGATGACTTACGGCCAGCAGAACACCGTTGCAGAAGCGGCCAAACAGCTCGATTTTGCGATCGATAGAGGCATCAACTTTATCGATACGGCAGAAATGTATCCCGTCCCTGGAAAGGCGGAAACTCAGGGAAAAACAGAGGAATATATCGGCGAATGGTTGGCGAAACAGCAGCGGGATAAAGTCATTATAGCGACTAAAGTAGCGGGGAGAAGCACTCGATTAAAGTGGATTCGGGAAGGGAAAAATCAGATCGATCGCCCAAATGTCGAAAAAGCCCTGAATGACAGCCTGAAGCGCTTGCAAACTGACTACATCGACCTCTATCAGATCCACTGGCCCGATCGCTACGTGCCCTTATTTGGCGCGCCGGATTACGACATCGCCCAAGAGCACGAAACAGTGCCGATTTTGGAACAGTTAGAGGTATTTGCTGACTTGATTAAAGCTGGGAAAATCCGCTATTTGGGCTTGAGTAACGAGACGCCTTGGGGAGTTTGCGAGTTCTGCACGTTGGCTGAAAAACACGGATTGCCGAAGGTTGTTTCGATTCAGAATGCTTTCAGTTTGAGCAATCGCACATTTCACCTAAATTTAGCAGAAACTTGCCGTTTTAAGAATGTGGGATTGATGGCTTACAGTCCTTTGGGATTTGGGCTGTTAACGGGTAAATACTTGAATGGAATTCCCGAAAATTCTAGGTTGGCTTTATTCGCGGGATTCGGCCAGCGTTACGATAAAACTAATCTGAATGATGCGGTGAAAGCGTATGTTGAGATTGCGGGGAAACATGGGATAAGTCCGGCGCAGATGGCTTTGGCGTATGTGCGATCGCGCTGGTTTGTGACTAGCACAATTATCGGTGCAACAAGTCTCGAACAGTTGGAGGAAAATATCGGTAGTTTGGAGGTGAATTTGGATAAGGAGATTGTTTCGGAAATCGATGCGGTGCACGCTAAGTATCCGAATCCTACACCGTAAGATATCTCGGCGGTTTAAACCGCTTCTATACACACAAAGTCCGCCTGCGCGGACTAAGAGATAGAGGGGAATTTTAACCTCGATTTGATATTAGTAGGTTGGGTTGAGGTAACGAACCCTACGTTTCACTTCGCCCAACTTACCATTGGCTAGGAAAAGCATTTTGAGTGCGATCGCACTCACGTATTAGATGCGCTGAGAAGTTTTCTTGAGGAAGTGATGCAGCTAGCTGTAGATAAGGGTTACATCACGCTTGAAGAGAAGGAGGAATTTATTCGTCCGGCTTTTGCTAGCAGTACGGATGCTGCGGTATTGAGTAAGTAGTTGGTTTGGGTGGTGTTTTGGGCGATCGACCTTTTTTTTATATTTCTGAAACCCTTGCCATATCTGACCGCTATCGCTTCAAGCGGCGTGCAATTATTAATAGAGATTTAGGTTTATTGTGGCATCCCTTTTACCCATAGCCCGGTAGACTGCACTATTCAAGCGTATTAGATTAAAGTGGCATCGGATGTGGGCAATCGGATGTTTAAATCTCCGTAATAAAGAAAACAAACGGTCTTATTTAGCGCTTGACAAGTGACTTTTTCAGTGTTAAATTCTTAAAATACAAGCTCAAACAAAACTTCCTCACATTCCCAAGTGTAAGAAAGACAACGCTTTAATGTCTTGTAGTTTTTGCAATAGCAAATCATATCGGATACGGAAAAGGCCCGCCTGAAGTAACGATTCAGACAGAGGCCTTGCTTTAGCTAGCAAACTCACGGTGGTTTGACATCTCAACTTCAGACCACCACAAGTTAACGTAACTTTTGAAATATATGTCCCATAATTATACTCCACAATGCGAGTCGTTGTACACCAACCTTCGGCGGGCTCAGAAAACCCTCTGTGTTTTTGCGGAGTCGAACCGCGCTTTGGCGAAATCGAACCGCGCTTTGGCGGAGTGGAACCGCAGTCTGCTTGAGGAAAACGAAGCAAAGGATGAAACTATCAAAGCTAAGGATAAAACTATCCAATCCTTTGAGGAAAAAGTCCTTGAACAGCAACAAGAAATAGATGACTTGAGGCGCGAACGTGATTGGCAGCCAAATGACTGGGATAACGATGGTTCATCAAATGCAGATTGTCACGATCGCGAATATGTCACGGATAGACTAGGAATCTAACAAAAAGTACGATCGCCCTTCCCATCCAAAAAATACGACAATGGTAAAGGGCGATCGCACTTCACCCTAAAATCTTTCTCAACTAAACCCATGAGTACAATTCGCTTACAACTAGCCGAATACTTGAAATGTCGAGGTTTCACCCCCGAAAACTTAGTCGAAGCTGTGGGCGAAACACTCAATCCTGAAACCGTATACCAACTGATCGAAAAAGCAGAAAACCTCAACCATCTAGACTTATCCGTCCTAGCCACCATTATAGATGGCTTGAGTAAACTCAATGGTTTTCCAGTTGGCATCGCAGAAGTGCTAATATTTTTTCCTGACATTTCCGAGGAAGCATTGGCAAAATCGCCTTGGCGTCAACTTTACCTCGTCGATAATGAAATTCCTCCCTATGATTGGGGAGATGTAGACCCCCTCGAAGGCACAAAGCCTGTGCGTTTTATTCCGGGAGTTGGAATGGTAATTCTGGACAATGAAATTGAAACGAGTAGTAAAGAACATATCCAGCCATTTACTAGAATTACCTGCGATTCAGAATTCATGGAGGGAAAACCTTGCATTCGCCACTTACCCATAACTGTTGAAACTATCATCTCAATGATGGCGTCTCACTATTCCACAGCAGAAATACGCCAAACTTATCCAGAACTTGAAGAAGCAGACTTTAAAGAAGTTATCGCCTATGCTAAATGGCGGATTCAAGAAACAAACCCGATCGACATTGGCAATAAAAAGGTAGAGAAAATTTGTGAGCCAGCTACCTAATACGATCGCACTTTTTGCTGTTTTTCCTGCAAAAACTCCGCAAAATCGCAGACTTCAGCCACTAACTCGTCAGGTAAATTATTTAAAACCGACAGTAAACGCTCTCGAATCCCCATCATTTCGTCGGCAGATTTTACTAATTGCAACTGATGCGGATAAACTGTTTCAACACCAATCGTTTCCATAAATGCGCCCGGTTCATCCTGAGTTGCAGGCACAAAATCCCCGCCAACTTCTGCTTTCACCCATCCGCCAAATAACTCGACTAAATAGGCTTCACCCTTTTTGAATACCTCAACAATCGCCCCGGCTGTTTGTGGCGGTGCAACTCCGCCATCTGCGAGGGCGACTCCTTCGGTTAAAGTCACTGCATCCAATAACTGAAATTTGCTCATTGCTGTCTCCCAAAGCGTTGAGGAAATGCGGTAACAAATCTAGCAATATCTTCACCAAATAAAACAATCCAACCTGTACGGATTTGCCAAGATACTCCCGATCGCCCTGTAACTAAAATAATAGCTTGGTAGCGTTCTCCATAGTCATTCTGTCCGACTGGCTGTAACAATTCTAGCGAGATTTGGGCTATAATTGCGTCTCGAATCGCCTCCGGTGACTCAAACCCCATTACCTCCCGCCAGAATTTCTGCTTATCTCCGCCTACTCCTGCTTCCGTGGCACTGCTGAAGAGATATTGCGCCTTAGCAATGGGAAACTCTAAACGAGTGGGTGCATTCATAGCATTGAGGTTGAGAGTTGATACTGGAGACTAACTTTAATATCCTCCGCTTCCAAATAAGGATAAGCTGCCAAAATTTCCTCTACACTCATCCCATTTGCTACTAAACTCACTACCAAAGAAACAGTAATTCGCATTCCTCGAATGCAAGCTATTCCTCCCATAATTTTTGGATCGAAGGTAATGCGATCGAACATCATATCCTCCCACTCTTCCTTAATGTCCCAATAGCTTATCCCGCAAATGCTTAATCCGATCGCGCAATTTACCCGCCTCCTCAAACTCCAACTTCTTAGCCGCCGCCTTCATCTGCGCTTCCAAGCGCCCGATTAACTGAGGAATCTCATCCAAAGATAACTCGTTTACCTGTTCGTAAACCTCCTCCAACTGCTGAGAATTCAGCTTGCGCGACACATCCAAAAACGCCAAAATCGCATTACTCGATCGCTTTTTGGCGATCGGCTGCGGCGTAATCCCGTGCATCTTATTGTACGCTAGCTGAATCCCCCGGCGTCGATCCGTTTCGTCGATCGCCTTAACCATACTATCCGTCATATTATCCGCGTACAAAATAGCCTGTCCCTGAACGTGCCGCGCCGCCCTTCCAATCGTTTGAATCAACGAACGTCCCGATCGCAAAAACCCCTCTTTATCCGCATCCAAAATTACGACTAGCGAAACTTCCGGCAAATCCAAACCTTCCCGCAGCAAGTTAACACCAATCAATACATCAAACTTACCATCCTGCAAATCTTGGATAATTTCGATGCGTTGAATCGACTGAATTTCCGAGTGCAAATACCGCACTCTAATCGCCCTTTCCTGCAAATATTCGGTTAAATCTTCCGCCATCCGCTTGGTTAAAGTCGTCACCAAAACTCGCTCGTCTCGACTTACTCTTTCCTTAATTTCCCCCAACAAATCATCAATTTGTCCTTCCGTCGGGCGCACGAAAATTGTCGGATCTATTACTCCGGTAGGGCGAATTACTTGCTCTGCAACTCTGCCTTCCGATATTTCCATTTCCCAATCCCCAGGGGTAGCAGAAACAAAGATGCACTGATTTTCTTTTGCCCAGAATTCCTCTGCTTTTAAAGGGCGGTTATCGGCCGCGCTGGGCAAGCGAAAACCATGTTCAATCAATACTCTTTTCCGCGCTTGGTCGCCGTTGTACATTCCCCGAATTTGCGGCACTGTGACGTGAGATTCATCTATCACCAGCATCCAATCTTTCGGGAAATAATCAATCAAACATTCTGGCGGTTCCCCGGCATTTCTCCCTGCTAAATGCCGCGAATAATTCTCGACTCCGTTGCAGTAACCTACCTCGCGCAGCATTTCCAAATCGTAGCGCGTGCGCTGTTCTATTCGCTGAGCTTCTAATAGTTTACCCTGTTTTTCAAATTCTGCCAGTCGGTCTTCTAATTCGAGTTCTATTCCTTGACAAGCTGCCTCTAATTTATCTTCTGCCGTGACAAAGTGGCGCGCTGGATAAATATTTAAAGCCGTTGAACTTGCCATAATTTTACCGGTTACGGGGTCAACGTAGCGAATGGCATCGATTTGGTCGCCGAAGAATTCAACGCGAATAATTCTATCTTCGTAAGCGGGGCCAATTTCCAAAACATCGCCTTTGACGCGAAATTTGCCTCGGCCTAAATCTATATCGTTGCGGCTGTATTGGACGTTGACTAAATCGCGCAAAACTTGCCGCTGGTTGACTTCCATTCCTACTTGCAAAGGAATAGCCGCTTTCAGGTATTCTGCCGGCATTCCCAAACCGTAGATGCAGCTAATTGAAGCAACTACAATTACGTCGCGGCGTTCAAAGAGCGATCGCGTGGCTGAGTGCCGCAGCATATCGATCTCGTCGTTAATTGCTGCCGTTTTCTCAATGAAAGTATCGGTGACTGCGATGTATGCTTCAGGTTGGTAGTAGTCGTAATAACTGACAAAGTATTCGACTGCATTGTTCGGGAAAAAATTACGCAGTTCGTTGCACAGTTGAGCTGCCAGGGTTTTGTTGTGTGCTAGGACTAAGGTGGGTCTGCCGACTTTTTCAATCACCGAGGCAATGGAGAAGGTTTTGCCCGTACCTGTGGCACCGAGTAAGGTTTGAAATCGATCCCCGGCTTCGATGCCTTTGACGAGTTGGGCGATCGCTAGCGGTTGGTCGCCTGTGGGCTGGAAGGGCGCTTGCAATTGAAAAGATGCTGCCGCAGTTACCATAGGAAAATGTAGCTATTACCCATAAATCTTAACAAAAATGCCGGGATTCTGCAATTTGGTTAAAAAAATAGTTAGACTTTGTAATATTATTTTAATCATCGGCCGAAATAGCAAGCAGAAAGCCAAGAAAAGCAGTTGTCCGCACCCAGCAATCAACGCCCAAAAATAAGCGAGGAAAAGAATTATGGATACGAGCAGTACAGGTACAAGCAAAGGCAAAGCGATCGCCCGTCGCGGTAAAGGCAGTTCCAAAAGCCAACCGACACCACCCACGGATGCCAAAGCAACAGGAATCCAACTGTATCGGCCGCAACTCATGCATGACAACCGCCCTGTCGGCCCAGACGATTTTACCATCAGCGAGACCGTCTCGATGTCGGGGAACCGCCCGATCGGCACTAGCACCCTGCACCTCAGCGAAACCTACGGCATTGTAGGCAATCGCCCAGTCGAATCCAGCGACTTTGAAGTGGTTGCTACAATCGGCAATCGCCCGATCGGCTCCAGCGCCATGCAAGTCAGCGAAATGTTCAGTATGTCCGGTGCCCGCCCTATTGGTGTCAGCACTCTTCACATTGATGAAGTTTACTCCACAATGGGAGGTAATCGGCCAATTGCCTCAAACGAAATTGACGATAGCTCGGCATTAATGGGCTTCTTAGATTAATTAGTCAGTTGTTAGTTGTTAGTTGTTAGTTGTTAGTTGTTAGTTGTTAGTTGTTATCTGCTACCAATAACTAATAACTAATAACCACAGCCAACAGCCAACAGTCAACAGTCAACAGTCAACAGTCAACAGTCAACAGTCAACAGTCAACAGCCAACAGTCAACTAACTACTTCCCGATACCCTGATATTTACTCAATAAAGCAGCAAAGCGCTTGTAATCCACAGGCTTCCTCAAATACTCCGCCGCTCCCAATTCCAAACCCTGATTTTTGTCGTCCAAAAAAGTTATCATAATTACCGGAATATCAACCAAATCCGGATCGGCTTTCAACGCCGACAGCACCGCCCAGCCGTCCATACTCGGCATCATCACGTCCAGAAGAATCGCGTCGGGCAGCAACTCCTTAGCCAACAGAAGCCCCCCTTGACCGCTAGCCGACGATCGCACCCGAAATCCCTGTTTCGACAAGCAGCGGGTCATCAAATCCCGCGCGTCTGGATCGTCGTCAATCACCAGCACAGTAGCAGCATCGGGCAAATCCAGCGGTTGCGATCGCACTTCTTTTTGCTTCGCTTCTGTCGCCGCTGCACTCGTGTCTAACTCCTGGGAAGACTTCGCCTGCTTTTCTTCAATTTCTCGATCGTCCGGCGCTTCTTTCGGGTTTTTAACCGCAATCGGCAACCGGATCGTAAAACTAGAACCGCAGCCAAACTCGCTATCAACCGTAATGTCCCCGCCCATCATCTGACAAAATCTCCGGCTAATTGTCAGCCCCAAACCTGTGCCGCCGTATCTGCGGGTAGTAGAATCGTCCGCTTGAGCGAAAGCTCCGAACAGCCTCGACACCTGATCCTCAGTCATACCGATGCCGGTATCGGTTACTTGAAACACGATCGAAGGCTGTTGACACCGAGAGGGATCTGCCGAGAGTTCTTCGGAATTGTCGATCGGCAAAACCTCCCCTTCTTCTTTCCAAACATTAATCGTAATTTTGCCTCGATCGGTAAACTTAGCAGCATTGCTCGCCAAATTTAACAGCGCTTGCCGCAACTTCGACGAATCCGAGTAGATCGTGCCAATATTGCGATCGCAATTGACGATCAAAGTATTGCCATTTTTCCCTACCGTCGGTTGAACAGTAGTGACAACCTGCTCGATCAAATTCCACACCTCAAAACTCTCCAAGAAAAGAGTCATCTTCCCTGCTTCAATTTTAGAAATATCCAGGATGTCACTAATAATGGTGAGCAACTGCTTGCCGGCCATATTAATGCTTGCCAAATCCATCACAAACTCTTCTTCGCCGAGTTCCAGAGCCTCTTCTTGCAGCAGCTCGCTGTAGCCGATAATCGCATTCAAGGGCGTCCGCAACTCGTGAGTCATATTTGCCAAAAAAGTGCTTTTCGCCCGGTTGGCAGCTTCGGCAGCATTCTTAGCGACTTCCAATTCCCCCGATCGTTCCTCTAGCTGCCGCTGGCGCACTTCCAAACCGTTGAGCAAACTGCTAATTTGCTGAGCCATTGTATTGAGAGTAGAAGATAGCACCCCGATCGCGTCATTAGAAACAATAGGCGATCGAGCCGTCAAATCACCGCTGGCCATCTGTTCCGCAGTTTTCCGCAGCAAGCCGAGATTCCGAATAATTGCCGACACCGACACAAAAGCCACGATCCCCGCGATCGAACTCAAACCCAAAGCTGCCAGCAGCCAGTGCTGAGTGCGGCTCGCCACAAAGAGAGTTTGCTGCACCAGAACCGCCATGGCTGCCTCAGAAACCGCCGCCGCCGGATCTGAGGCAGCCTCTATTGTCAGCAAATAGTTCTTCATCTCTACAGAACCCATCCACCCGACTCCCACCGCCATCCAAGTTATCAGCACCAAGATGACAAACAGCCCGCTCAAAGACGCCCGAGTTCCCAGAGAAATCCCCCTCGTAGCCAGTGCCGCCGCCCAAGGATAGCTTTTGAGAAAAGGATCTGGCGGAACCGGTGCGTCGGAATTCCAAATCTCCTCAATTTGACCGTCCACCCTCACCTTGCCAATCCGCACTGTTTTCCAAATATGCTGAGTTTGGGCATCTATTTTTACCTTGCCCGAAGGCGCTGCAAACTCAATATTTTTAGCAGCCGCCCTGACTTTAACCACATCTGTCGAACCAGCTTTTTCTACTGCTTGCTTCCACAGGTAAACGCCCAAATAAGCCGCTGCGATCGGGTCATCCGTGACTCGATTTTCCCCGTATCGGGCTTTATAAGCCTTGACAAATTTACGATTTTCCGGTGTATCCACCGTTTGAAAATAGTTCCAAACCACCAAATGCCCAGCAATATTGGACGGCCCGATCGCCCGCACTTCTTCTTCTGCTACGCTGACCGACATCACCGGCAAATCCTCGGGTTTCACGCCAGCTTCCCGCAACTTTTGGAAAAAAGCCACATTGCTGTCGCCGTTGAGAGTGTTGAGAATAGCATCCGGTTTCACTGCTAAGATATGTGCGATCGCCTCGCCCACTTCCCTCGAACCCAGCGGCAGATACACTTCCCCCGCCAACTCTCCCCCCTGTGCCGCCAGTTGAGCTTTCACAATCCGATTTGCCGTGCGGGGAAAGATATAATCCGAACCCAACAGGAAAATTTTCCGCTTCCCCTGTGCCAGCAAGTAATTCACCCCAGGCACAATCTGTTGGTTCGGGGCAGCACCAGTGTAGAAAATATTCGGACACTGTTCTAGCCCTTCATACTGCACCGGATAGAACAGCAACCCCTTGCCGCGCTCGAAAGCCGGCTGTACAGCTTTGCGGCTCGCCGAAGTCCAACAGCCAAATACCACCGCCACCTGCGCTTCTAGGAGCAATTGCTTAGCTTTTTGAGCAAAAGTCTGCAAATCGCTGGCTCCATCTTCTATAACCGCTTCCAAGGGGCGTCCGAGCACCCCTCCCGCCGCATTAATTTCCTCAACAGCCAACAGCGTCGCATCTTTAACAGAAATTTCGCTGATGGACATCGTGCCCGTCAGCGAATGCAACACACCTATTTTGATCGGCTCACGAGTCTGGCCGGCTGCTTCGAGGGGGTTACTGCTCCTTGCTCCCATAGGGTTTTAGATAATTTTTACCGAAAAATGGGGTTTAAAGCCCCGCACTTAAGTGCGGCTTTTATCTAGGACTTTCCTTGATAAAAAGTGCTGAGGTTTGATATAATCATACCATGATAGCTAAAGAAAGGGTTATCCCAAATTCAAAAAGCACTGTCGCTCTGTAGAGTACAAGGTGTCAGGCGGGAAACTAAGCTGTTGCACCTTTAAACTGTGATACAAGCATTACCCTTGTTTTGGATTTTTCGCTCCCATTTAATTATTAATTGTCCCTATTTTAAGAGGATCTGCCATAAATTCTCTAGCTCTTCAATTGATGTAAATAGCCGAGGGGCAATATATTCTTTTGGCGAATGCCATACTAATTCAATTAAGTTATAGTCGGGGCTGTATTCGGGAATAAATTATAAATAAAGATTAGGCATTTCTGTTTCATTGTTTTTTCAGATACTCTTCTTTATTAGGAAAACTATAGCCTTTCTCAGAAAGATGAGGTACTCATGGGCATAGGGCATAGGGCATAGGGCATAGGGCATAGGGGATAGGGCATAGGGCATACCTCACTTTTTTGAGAACCGCTATAGCATTATCAAAAAGAATCACTATTTTTCCTTTTTTTTGCCACTTGTGAGGCTTGATTACCTGTTTCTATCCATTCATTAATTAATTAGCTCTTCCTGAAAAAACTTTAGCACTTGATAAAAATTATGTGAATTACCTTTAGTGATCAACTCTACCCACCTTTTTTTATCTGAATACATCACTCCTCCCATTACATTAACTCTTCCCTTTCTTCTGTCTCCTCTGACATTTTTTCTGCTGCCTTTTTTACACCAGTTCTTTCTTCTGGTGACTTTTAAACTAAATCCACTCTCCTCCCAAAACCAGACCTGTAATCGTTCGGGAGTGGATTTTTCTATTTTTAAATATTCGGCTATTTTTATTTGAAACGCTGTTATTTTTTCGGGATTTCTCTTGGAATCTAGGCTAGAGTTTTCCCAAATGTAAACATACTTTTTTTTCTTTACTATCCTCATAACTTTTCCTCCACTTAATTTTATTACTGTGGATTTATCTAAGTATGTTGCTAGTCTCTGCGGGAGCATCTCATATTTGTAAAAACACTTCTTCTGGCTCCTTCCTTCTGACTCTTTCCTCGCAGCAAGAGAGCCTCGCAGCAAGAGAGCCTCAGAACTCCAATTTCTAGCTTGGCTGCTTTCATTGAGATGCTCCCGTCTCTGCGCTGTCCATCTGAGAAAATCATCTCCTAATTCTTGAGGGTCTCTCTCTATGGTTGTTAATAATATTTCTATCAATCCTGATTTCAACAGTGTCAGTAATTGAAAATACAAAGAATTGCCACTGCCCGTCGGCATGACAATCATCATATCCCGTTTTTGTAAAGCAGCTTCGACAATTTCCTGCTGCCCCGGGTTCAAAGAGTCATAGCCAAAAAAATGTTTGAGAACTTGTTCCAGGGACAGCGGCACAGAAGATGTTGGCGGATTAGACGCTGACATTTGCAGTAGTTGTTGGTTGGATTCTACAGTCTTTCATGCTTTTGGAGAACAAGTACACTGAGTGCGATCGCACAAAATTCGTTAAGCAGAGAAACCGATACTTTTAATCGGGGTTTAGACCCATAGTGATGGTAGCGATAGTGATGGGTTTGGGCCCTCACAGAAGTCATCCCCAAATGGAAAGCCGTTATCAACAGCAAAACCTTCTATTTTACTTTAATTCGTTACATACCCAGATTAGATGGTCAATTAATTGCTTTAATTGCTGCTACAAACTAACAGCAATCAATATTTCTTTACAATGTTCGGAATCTGGACTTCACAAACAAGCGTCAAAAATTGATGGTTTTTGAATCCTGAATGTCAATTTCTGTGTAGATATACGTATACCGGACACAACATTTGCCTCGCCACGCTTTACAGAATCTTCATAAATCTCCGTATAATTACGGTAAATTTATAAAGATTCGGTAAAGATTGCCCTTACAGGTAGCCAAAACCACGATTCTGTAAGTTAAACTGGGAGCCAGCCAAAACCACACTTACGTAATCACCACATAATCCTGAAAAAACGCAATTTTATATATCCTAAAGGCGTTGAAGGGATGCCGTAACTAAGGGGTGTTAGTCGGACATATCGACAAACAGTTTTTAAGCCCACTAGGTTGCAACTAAACCAATAAAAATTGCTCATAACCGGGTTAGTTGTCATTCAAAAAATTTGAAACAAATTTTTGACAGGGTAAGTTATGAAAAAAATTTTAGGGGTTAAAAATCACATTTTTAAAACCCAAGAAGCCTTGGAAAATTTCCCGGGTATTCAGAAAATTTTCGAGGAAGTCGGTGCAGAACCGACTTTAGTGGCGAAATTAAATACAGCCTGTGAAATTTGCGAGTTTCAACTCGGAGATGAAATCACTCAATATCAAACATCAGATAATAGCAACAATTTAGTTGAAAAAGAACAGAGCGATTCCCTACGGGATAGCTTCGCTTCACGCAATTTTTATTTAGTTTGCGAGGGAAGAGTCAGGCTGCTAGCGGTAGAAGCGTCTCAACAGCAGGAGATTTCGGCGGTGGTACTGGAAGTCGGAGCAATATTTGGGACAGATAACCTATTTATTGAAAGCGGACTGCCTTACAGGGCAATTGCGGCCGGCACTTGCCAAATCGGTCGAATTGCGGCTACCACATTGCAGCTTATTTTAGAGGAATTCCCGCAACTGCAACAGCACTTGCAGCAAGAATTTCAAGAGCGACAGCGGTTAATATTTTTCAAGACACAAACAGATTTGCGATCGCTCCCTCCCCACCAACAACAGCTTCTGTGGCCCCACTTACTTCCTTACACAGAAGAAAGCCGAATTCCTGCCGGAGTTTCCCTCGCTGAGCATTCCCAAAACTCCAACAATCATTTTTGGCTCCGCAGCGGTCAAATTCAAGGTCAAGCACCGCCAATTCTCGGCAGTAACTGGGAACATTCAGATCTAAAGAGCGACTGGATAGCGGTAACAGACCTGCTAATTTACCAGCTTAGCAGCGAACAGTGGGAAATCGCCAAAGCCCGAATTAGTTCCGAAAGCAATTCCCGCCATAAAATCATCCGCAAACCTCCAATTTTAAGCTTAGTAACGCCGCCCCAAGATGCCAGATCTACCTCACAAACCGAGCCATCAAAATTAACCGCAGTTGCTCAGCAAAAAACCGCACCCGGAATCATCAGCTTTCCCAAACCCAAGCAGCGGCGCTGGTTGAGCAGCAGACACCCATTCATTCAACAACAGAGCGCAGCAGATTGTGGAGCTACTTGCTTAGCGATGATTAGCGAGTATTGGGGTAAAAAATTCAGCCTAAATTACTTGCGCGAATTAGCAGAAATAGGCCGCAGCGGGGCCTCGCTCAAGAGTCTGGCAAAAGCAGCGGAAAGGATGGGATTTCAAACCCGTCCCGTGCGAGCTTCTTTAACTCCGCTGCGAAATCAAAATCCCTGGATTGCTCACTGGCAAGGCAATCACTACGTGGCAGTTTACCGCTTTAAAAATCAACAGGTTTTAGTGGCTGATCCGGCTGCGGGCAAGCGGTGGATGAGCATTAAAAGTTTTACCGACAATTGGACTGGGTACGCCCTAATTTTAGACCCGACAGCGGAACTATACCGCAATCACACTGCCGAACATCAAGGCATCAAACTTAAAAACTTTGTTGGCATAATCTGGCCCTACCGGGCTGCGATCGCCCAAATTCTGATCCTCTCCTTGTTGCTCCAATTATTTGGTCTAGTTACTCCCCT
This sequence comes from Microcoleus sp. N9_B4, assembly GCF_036701635.1. Lineage (NCBI taxonomy): Bacteria > Bacillati > Cyanobacteriota > Cyanophyceae > Oscillatoriales > Microcoleaceae > Microcoleus > Microcoleus sp. N9_B4. Next base: position 208,333 of record NZ_JAUBRC010000001.1, read on the forward strand.
ATTTACCCAAGTAATTCTCGATCAAGTGGTTGTCAGTAAAAGCGTAGTAACTTTGCACGTTTTTGCGATCGGACTGCTGCTGTTTAGTGTTTGGCGAACGCTGTTGGGTGCAACGAGACAGTATTTGCTGGATTATTTGTCGAATCGCATTGACCTGACTTTAATTAGTGGTTTTATCAGTCACACTCTCAGTTTGCCGATCAAGTTTTTTGAATCTCGTCAGGTGGGCGATATCTTGACGCGGGTTCAGGAAAATCAAAAAATTCAGGCATTTTTGACTCGCCAAGCTATTACGGCTTGGTTGGATGCTTTGATGGCTGTAGTTTACATCGGACTGATGGTTTACTATAACTGGCGTCTGGCGTTGTTGGTGCTGGCGTTGATTCCGCCGATCGTGATTTTGACTTTAGTGGCAACTCCCTTTCTGCGAAAAGTGTCCCGGGAGATTTTTACCGAAAGTGCCAAGCAAAATTCATCTTTGGTGGAAATGATTACTGGGGTAGCGACGGTTAAGGCAACTGCTGCTGAGCGAGAAATGCGCTGGCGCTGGGAAGACCAATTAACTTGCATGGTTAATGCTAAATTTCGCGGGCAGAAGTTGGCGAATTCTTTGCAGGTGATCGGGGGTGGGATTAATACTTTGGGGAGCACGGCTTTGCTGTGGTACGGGGCAATGCTGGTGATTCAAGATGAGTTGACGATCGGTCAATTTGTGGCTTTTAATATGATGATTGGGAGCGTGATTTCTCCTGTGCTTTCAGTGGTGGGACTTTGGGATGAGTTTCAAGAAGTGCTGGTTTCGATCGAGCGTTTGGATGATGTATTCTCTGCCCAACCTGAAGAAAGCCCTTACAAGCCAATGCTGGTGCTGCCTCGCATTCAGGGAAACGTCAAGTTTGACAATGTTTCTTTCCGTTATGCTCAGGATGAGGAACGCAATACGCTGCAAAATCTTTCCTTTGAGGTGCAAGCTGGAGAAACTGTGGCAATTGTCGGCCGCAGCGGTTCCGGTAAGAGCACTTTGGTAAAGCTGCTGCAAGGTTTCTATTATCCAGAAAAGGGGCGGCTGACAATTGACGGCCACGATATTCGGCACATTTCTTTGCAGTCGCTGCGAGTTCAGTTGGGTGTTGTTCCTCAAGATTGTTTCTTGTTTTCGGGAACGATTTTGGAAAATATTACGCTGTATAAAAACGGAAACGATGCTGGTTCTGCAAGCTTGGAACAGGCGATAGAAGTGGCGAAGCTAGCAGAAGCTCACGCTTTTATTCAAGATATGCCACTGGGTTATCAAACTCCTGTGGGGGAAAGGGGAACGAGTTTGTCTGGGGGCCAGCGACAACGAATTGCGATCGCCCGCGCTCTTTTGGGCGATCCCCGAATTTTGGTTTTGGATGAAGCAACTTCTTCGCTGGATACCGAATCTGAGCGCAGGTTTCAGCAAAATCTCGCCCGCATTAGTCGCGATCGCACTTCGTTTATTATCGCTCATCGGTTGTCTACGGTGCGTAATGCCGATCGAATTTTGGTTTTAGACAAAGGCATTTTAGCCGAACAAGGCAACCACGACGAATTGATGGCTGAACGCGGACTTTACTATCACCTCGCTCAGCAACAACTCGATCTTTAAGTCATTAGTCATTAGTCATTAGTCATTAGTCATTGGTCATTGGTCATTAGTCATTGGTCATTAGTCATTAGTCATTAGTCATTAGTCATTAGCAACACAAGGCTAAAGATAATTTTCATATCATGTCCGCTCGATTAACCATAATATCCCTGTCGAGCGGGTTTTTGAGATTGTCAATTATTGGCAGGTATTGTTGGTGAACCCGCCCTACAAAAATCGCGGTCGCTCGACCGGACATGATATCACTTACTCCTGACTCCTGACTCCTGACTGATAGCTCCTAACAACTGCCAACTGCCAACAGTCAACAGACTAATTTGGAGGAAATAAAATGTTTTCAGAAGATGCCAAAGAATTAGGCCACGCTCCTAACGAAATAGGTGAAGTCTATGGGGGCGTAGCTTCTAGGCAAGAAAACGAACCCAGAAAAAAAGACCGATCTTTAGAAGTTGTCGAATCTCAAAATCGCTCTTCTCAAACTCATGACGGTATCAATATTGCCAAATTACAGTTACGGCAGCCTGATGCCAATAATTGGTCTACTTCTTTGCACTCGGTACTCGACCAGCCGCCAGTATCTTTTCCCCAGCGGTTGATATTAGGAGGAATGGTTTTTTCCGTAGCTTTTGGAGCGTGGGCAACTTTGGGAAAAATTGACGAGGTTGGTCATGCTCAGGGCAAATTAGTTCCCAAAGGCGCTGTTTACAAAATTCACCCGACGGAGACGGGAAAAATTATTAACCTCGCTATCAAAGAAGGTCAAAAAATCAAAGCTGGACAATTATTGGCTGAATTAGACCCGTCGAATGCCCAGAGCGAGGTGGAGCGTCTTGATAAAATTCTGGACGCTTATCGACTTCAATTGGTGCAAGAGATGAGTTCGATCGAGAGAACTCGACTGGAAGTTGAAGCGAGCCAAGCTATTGCTGCTGCGGACCAGCGGGGGGCGGAAGCTGCGATCGCCCGTGCGATCGCTTCAGCCGCCACCACGCAGTCTCAAATCGGGCAATTGCAAGCAGATGTAGTGTCTCAGCAAGCGCGCAAGCAACAGCTCAAACCTCTGGAAAACAATGTACAAGACTTGCTCTCGCAACTGAAAACAGATATTAACTCGCAGCAAGGGCGGCGCGATCAGGTGAAACCGTTGCAACGCAAGACTCAAGAATTGCTGGCCGGGTTGCAAGCAAAAGTGGCTGCTCACAAAGAGCGGATCGCGCGTCTCAAACCTTTGGTAGATGAAGGAGCTCTGTCAAAAGACGTATTGTTTCAAGCTGACGAAGCTCTGCGAGAAAGCGAAAATGCGGTGATTAGAAGCCAGTTGGGGGACACAACTCAGGCTGACGATCGCGCCTTTGAAGTTGAGCAAACCGTTCGCGACAGGCAAAGTGCTGCCATCAGGAGTCAACTGTCTGATGCAACTGGGGTTAAGGAAAGGTTGTTTGAAGTCGAGCAAAATTTGCGCGATCGAACTAGCGCCATTTCTAGAACCCAAGGTGAATTAACTCAACAACTGGCAGAAGTCGATCGACTGCAAGCCGAAGCCGCCAGCAAACAAGCCGCAGCGCGCCAAACCCAGTTAGAAAAAGAGCAAAAAATTCAGCAGTTGGAAATGCAATTAAATCAAGTCAAATCCAAAATTGCCGAAACCCAAACCCTGCTCGATCAAGCAAAAAATAAGCTCAAACAAAGATTTCTCTACGCACCCGTCAGCGGAGTGATTTCCGCACTCAACATTCACAACAAAGGCGAAGTAGTCCAACCGGGTCAAACTATTGCAGAAATGACTCCGAATCAGGCTCCGCTAGTGCTGGAAGTCAGTTTGCCGAACCGAGAAGCGGGATTTGTCAAAACCGGAATGCCGGTGCAAGTCAAATTCGATGCTTTTCCTTATCAAAATTACGGCGTGATTCCGGGAAAAGTTTTATCTATTTCACCGGATGCCAAAACAGACGAGCGATTGGGTGTTTTTTACCGGGTGGAAGTGAGTATCGATCGAGACTCAGTGAAAGCCAAAAATCAAACCTGGAAACTCAAAGCTGGCCAGACAGCTACTGCGGAAATTGTCATTCGCCAGCGCAGCATAGCCGACATTTTGCTTGACCCTCTCAAGCAGCTACAAAAGGGCGGCATGAGTTTGTAGAAATTAGTCATTAGTCAGCAGTCATTAGTCAACAGTCAACAGTCAGCAGTCAACAGTCAGCAGTCAACAGTCAGCAGTCAACAATCAACAGTCAACAGTCTACCCATTTACACAAAACAGGATAAAATAATGAATTCCCAATTTCACCATTCTGCTAATCATCCCCAAGTTGGAATCAAACCAGAACAATTGGATGAGATAATTTCAGCGATTCTGGCAGGAAAGTATTCTTGGGCTTGTTTTTTACTTTTGCGGTGCACGGGTTACAACCCCCTCGACTATATCCCTTACCGTACTTCCAACCGCTTGCTTAAGGAAAACAGTCAAATCAGCAAGTCGAGTAAATCGGAAACTAAGTCTGCATTGGGCAAAATTGCTGATTTAGATCATCTGGAGGTGGTGAGGGAAAAACGAGCCGGAGTTCGAGGGGGTTATGTAACTGAGGCTTTTAGCGAGTTGCACTCAGATACCGCAGGTTGTGTAGCTGAATTCGCCGGGACCGGTTCACCTATCTCGGCGCCGGCGGTTGATGTTCACAATCAACGATTTTTGGCGGGATTTAAGACGCGCTGGTTTAATTGGGCGGGTAAGTAATTTAGTCGATTGACCGACAACCCGATTGCGGGCGTTGGGTATACCAGTTTTTTGGTTGACTCACCGCGGGCGATCGGGTTTTTCAGTATCTAACATCCGCACTTTCGATAAATCTGCCAAAATGGCAACCTTAGCCAAATTAATTACTTTATACTCAGAAACCCGATTTTAGCTATTGTGGATTTATACTGCTTTGCGATGGAGTCTAATACAGTTATCCCTCTGTTTCGGCAATGCCCTTTATACTCAATTTTATTGAGTAGCCTACCTTTTTCGGTTTCATTCGCGGTCAAAATTAATCTGCCAAAATGGCAACACAGGTCGGATTATCCTAGCTATCTTAAATACAGAACAACCACAGGTTGCTGCTAGCTACAAACTCACAAACAAAAAGGACAAAAGCCATGATTATTTCCGACTTGAACTACTTGGAAACTGCTGAAACTTCTGTTGTTGGTGGATTCAACTTGGGCTATGACTTTAGCAAAATCTATTTCTCTGAATACTTTACAATCAAAAAAGACGTTGTGTCGAAGACCTATGTCAAGGGTAATCTTGCTACTGCGGAAGCTGATGCTTATGGTAGTGATACTTTGACCCAAACCTTCGCTATAGTCGATCCCTACTCTTCTACGAGCGTCTCGATTGCTGCTACTAACTAATCCTTAGCAGTTGTTCACTCCGAAAATAAAATCAACAGCCAAAATAGAGGGTATCCTAGCTGAGAAGGCTCTCTATTTCCATGGCTGTAAATTCCAGAATAACTTACCTTTTTGGTTTTTATTCCTGGTTAAACTAATCTGCCAAAATGGCAACACAGGTCAGATGATCTCAGCTATCTTAAATACAGAACAACCACAGGTTGCTGCAAGCGATCAACTCACAAATAAAAAGGACAAAAGCCATGATTATTTCCGACTTGAACTACTTGGAAACTGCTGAAACTTCTGTTGTTGGTGGATTCAACCTGGGCTATGACTTTAGCAAAATCTATTTCTCTGAATACTTTAACATCAAGAAAGATGTTGTGTCGAAGACCTATGTCAAGGGTAATCTTGCTACTGCGGAAGCTGATGCTTATGGTTACGATACTTTGACCCAAACCTTCGCTATTGTCACTCCAACTTCTTCTACTAGCGTTTCGGTAGCTGCTACTAACTAATCCTTAGTAGTTGTTAGTTTGAGAATGAAAATAACAGCCGAAACAGAGGGCATCCTAGCTGAGGATGCTCTTTATTTCAATCTCTGTAAATCCCTGGTCAACTTGCCTATTTTGTTGTCATTACCGTCAAAATTAATCTGCCAAAATGGCAACACAGGTCGGATTATCTTAGCTATCTTAAATACAGAACAACCACAGGTTGCTGCTAGCTACAAACTCACAAACAAAAAGGACAAAAGCCATGATTATTTCCGATCTGAACTACTTGGAAACTGCTGAAACTTCTGTTGTTGGTGGATTCAACTTGGGCTATGACTTTAGCAAAATCTATTTCTCTGAATACTTTAAGTAGTAAGACACAATTAATTACACAAAAGTTTTGCTACAAGCCTTGTCTAGTAAAAAATTAGCAAAAAATCAGTGTGTAATTAATTCTGTCCAATTACTTACAATCAAAAAAGACGTTGTGTCGAAGACCTATGTCAAGGGTAATCTTGCTACTGCGGAAGCTGATGCTTATGGTAGTGATACGTTGACTCAAACCTTCGCTGTTGTATATCCATGGAGTTCTACTAGCGTCTCGGTAGCTGCTACCAACTAATCCTTGCCAGTCAAATAGTAGGGCTATTTCATTCTCATCTACTAAACCATAAAAAATTACTTTAATTAGTAGATAAATGGAGATAGCTCTACTTGAAAAAACCCGGAAAACCACTTAATCTAGAGATAGTTTATGACTTTCTTTTAGAAAAGAGTTTAAGGAGTAATCTGAAAGTAATTGAGTTTGCCGATAAATCTGGTGACCCAACGATGAAAAATCTATTAATCATCTCTGACTTAAGTTATTTAGAACCGATTAACGAAAGCAGCATTGTGGTAGGTGGTGGCAATGTTTATGCGGATACATTCGCCACAACAACAGCAGGTTATGGATCTGCCATCGCTGTTGCAGGTGGACTTGCCATTGGTGATGAGACTTATACAAATACTACTGCCAACACAACGGTTAAAGACTTGGGTAGTCTTGAGTATAGTAGAGCCAAGGCAACAGGCACAGCCTATGCAAAGACTGGAAACCAAACTGCTTCATCTACAATTCGCAGCACTTCTATTTCATTTTTTGGGCGTTAATAATCTCACCCGATAGGAAGAGGATGGATAATGCTGTGTTTCAGACATCCTCTCAGGAGGATTAGGGGGAGTATAATTGGTGAGGAAAAAATTATATGCAGATTGAGAAAATTGAGAATTTTGAAACATTTAAGAAAATCAGAGAAAATTGGGATTCTGTATACGCGGCAGATCATCAGGCTCAGTTCTTCTTATCCTGGATTTGGTTATCTGGATGGTTGCAGATGGTGCATGAGCCGTGGTTCATATTAGCTGCAAAACCAGATACCAAAGATTCATCCTATGTTGCTTTTTTGCCTCTAAAAAATTCATTAATCCACCAGGATGGAGGCGGCTTTGAAACTGAAATCTGCATGGCCGGAAATAGCATGGCAGATTACACAGGACTTATTTGCCTGCCTGGTTATGAAGCAGAAGTAATTCCTGCTTTTGCTGCTTACATTCAGCAAAAGTTAGTATGGTCTAGTTTCAATGTAAAAAGTATTCTAGAAACAGATACACGGATGTCTCTCTTCTTGAGTAATTTCTCTGCCGATAGTTTTGAACTCAGTCAACTCCGCATTCAAAGTGTGAATGAAGAAGAACCCGATATTTATCTTGCTCCTTATGTTTCATTACCCGATGACTGGGAGCAATATCTACAAAACTACGTCGGTGTCAATACTCGTCAAAAAATCAGACGCTTTTTAAGGAAAGTTGACAAATCTGATGAGTTTTATATCACCCAGGTTGACGCAGACAATTTGGAATCTCATCTTGAGATATTACTCAAGTTCTGGGAGTCCAGATGGAAAAAGCAAAAAGGGGATACCTTTGAGGTAATCATGGGTTACAATCGCCTTATTTTACGTCATTGTTTTGAACATAACTGTCTGTATCTTTCGGTTCTGTGGAAAGGAGACATACCTTTAGGGGCGATCGCCAACTTTGTTGATTTTCAGCAAAAATCCATGTTATTTGTGATTACAGGTCGCGATCAAACCTTTAAAAATCCTCCACCTGGGCTTATCCTCCATGCTGATGCAATCAGATACGCGATTCAAAATGGATTTAAAGTGTACGACTTTTTAATGGGAAATGAGGAATATAAGTATTCTTTTGGAGCTAAAGATCGGCACATTCAGCATATCGTAGCCACATACAAGAATGGCCAGAACAGACAACAGGATGTTAGGGATCTTCTTCCTTTAGCACTTCATCTCGCTGTTCGGGATCATCGAGCGAACCGACTCACCAAAGCTGAACAGGGATACCATCAGATTCTGAAAGCTCAATCAAATCACCCAGAAGCACTCTATGGACTGGGGGTGTTGATGAGACAAAAAGGCGATTATCAAACTGCCGAAAATTTACTGAAAAACCTGCTTCAGGTGCAGCCAAATTCTATCAAGGCTTTATTTAGTTTGGGGAATTTATATCAAACTCAAGATCGGTTATCCGACGCGATAGAAGCCTATCATCAAATCCTAGCTATACAGCCTGATGCGATCGCCACATACAATAACCTTGGCTATGCTCTACAGCAGCAAGGAAAATGGGAAGATGCGATCGCCTATTATCAAAAAGCACTAGAACTACAGCCTAATTGCGTTGAAGCTGAGGTGAACTTAGCCAATGCACTTCATGCTCAAGGAAAGCTATCCTTAGAGAAACAAGCTCATTACGCGGCAATGAACAATGATTTCGGCTCCAAATGTAAACAAGTAGGCGATTTAAAAACAGCGATCGCCTACTATCGACAGTCCATCTCTATGAAACCTGATTTAGCAGAGGCTCACTATAATTTGGCTCAAGTGATGCAAGAACAAGCTGAACATCAAACCGCAACTATCTGCGATCAAAAAACTCCCATACTAGCCTAGTAGTCCGCCAAGTTAGTTTTGATTAGTTTAAAAAAGAGTATTATTATGTTGACCTCTGATTTGTCCTACCTCGAAAATGTTTCAGAGAACGACTTGATTTTAGGAGGTGCTTTCTTGGCGTTGGATGCCTTTTCATCAGTGGACAGTGGAAACACTTTGACTGCTACAGACATTATTTTTAGAAACAAAGGTAAAGTTACGAAAGCAAGGGGTACAGGAACAGCTATAGCGATTGGCACTGATCCTCTAGCTGGTGTTGATGTTTACTACGCAGGCTTTGATAAAGTGAAAGTAAAAAGTAATTCAGGAACAGGAGTAAACTATGCTTTTGAGACTGTTACTGTCAAGGCGATGGACTTGCCACACTAACTTTGAGGGCTTGTAGTCAGGGCTTAAGTTCTTTTTAGCTTTTAATGATTGACCACTGCGTCACGGGTACGAGGGGTTTCTGGCCGAGGAAAGAGCCGATCGCCCCTACTCCCTGAATGCCACTTCTAATTACTTCCGCATCATGGCAGGTGCAGGGCGATCGCGATCGCCCTGCACCTGCCATGACTCCGCATCCATTCGATCGCGATCGTATTCAAATCGGCCAAATCCGTCGCCTTCCAGGCTGATGCAAGCCTCTCCAACCGCCGTTCCAAGTCCACTCCCATCCGCTCAACCACAGTCATCAAACTGCTGCCAAACCCCGCTCTGTTAATCACAATTCAGCAACGGGAGCAGCGGTGTGTCGATCGGCCCTCAACACCAGCAAGTGCGCGCCCGGATACAAAGAGTGTAAAAATTGAAAACTTGCGTAAGTCCTATAATTTCAAACAAACCTGCCAAATTGGCAACACAGCTCTAATTAGTCCCGATATATTTAGATACATCGAAAGAAAACAACTTTTATTAAAAACATTTCAGTCTTTAGTCGGAACTCAAGAGCAATTGCTTCACACTATTCAAAATCATACCTTTTTATTTGAAATTGGCAGTGTCTATGTTCACGCAAGTGCTTTTCCTCTTTACAGCTAAAAGGAGATAAATCGCGATGCCTCCCTTATATTCAGTAGCTGCTGAACCCTTAAATAATGTTGCCAATAGCAATAGTTTAAACACCTTAAATTCGCTGGCGAATGACCCTGGTGCCGGCAGCAGCAGCAGTTCCAGCAAATCTAGTGCCTTCGTAAATGACAGTGGTGCCGGCAGTACCAGCAGCGCAACAGCTACTACTCCTACAGAAACAAGTACCAGCACTCAGACAGCCTACGTTGCGGGGGCTACCTCTAGCAGCGGCAGCGCAGAAGCTTCCACTTCTTCCACTGCTCCTCCTACATCGAGCGCGACAGCAACGGTACCAGCAGCGCCCGCGCCCGCCCCAGCGCCAGCGCCAGCGCCCGCACCAGCGCCCGCACCAGCGCCCGCACCAGCGCCCGCACCAGCACCAGCGCCCGCACCAGCACCAGCACCAGCACCAGCACCAGCGCCCGCACCAGCACCAGCACCAGCACCAGCACCAGCGCCCGCACCAGCACCAGCACCACCGCCCGCACCAGCGCCCGCACCAGCACCCGCACCAGCACCAGCGCCAACACCAGCGCCCGCGCCAACACCAGCGCCCGCGCCAGCGCCCGCGCCAGCACCAGCGCCAACACCAGCGCCCGCACCAGCGCCCGCACCAGCGCCTTCAGAGAGTAGCAGTTCGAGCGAAACGAGCTCGATCGCCAATAATCAAGGTGTTAGTAACAACAGCAGCGCGACAGTAACTTCCCCTGCAGGCAGTAGCACTAGCACTCAGACAGCCTATACTCCGGGAGCTACTTCTGGCAGTGCAGAAGCAACCGCTGCTACAGGCGCTCCACCAACAACTAACATCACAACTAACATCGCAACACCAGCGCCAGCACCAGCGGCCACACCAGCGCCAACACCACCGCCAACACCACCGCCAACACCGCCAACACCGCCAACACCGCCAACACCGCCAACACCCTCAAATAATGAGGATGCGATCGGTACGGGTGGTGGTGGCAGCAGCGCGATCGCTTCTAATCCCACAGATAACAGTAACAGCAATAATTCGATCGCACTTCCCGATCACAATACGAACAACAGCAATGCTGAGACAACCCCGCCTCCAGAAATGGTCGCCCCAGAAAACTATCCTGCAGCATTAACTATCAGCTACGACAGCAACGGCGACGGATATTGGCTGGGCACCAACGAGAGCGATGTGATTATTTGCGGTAGCGAGATCGATCGAATTTTTGCAGGAAGCGGCGACGATATTGTCACAGGTAACAGAGGTGATGATGCGATCGATGGAAGCGATGGAAACGACACTTTGCGGGGAGGGAAAGGTCAAGATTTGCTGATTGGCGGCAACGGCGACGATTTTCTTTGCGGCGACTTCGGCAGCGATACATTGATTGGAGGTAGTGGCGCTGATACCTTTGCCTTTAGACCCGAAACAGCGAGTGCAGCAGCTAATCCATTGTTAGCAGATCGAGTCGTTGATTTCAATCCCGCTGAAGGCGATCGAATTGGGCTGATAGGGGGACTTTCGGTAACAGACTTGACACTCCTCCCCTTTGATACGGATGGTGACGGTACGACAGACGCTACTCTGGTCAAGTTTAGTTCAAATAATGGCGATCGAATTTTAGCTGTTGTTTTGGGAACAGTTAACGCAGCGGGTGCAACAACTTTGAGCAATGCTGATTTTATTAGTTTGCCAAATAACATCTTGTAGCTAAGCGTTAGCCGTTAACCCCAACTACCCCGCAGGAATCGTCGGGGGATGAAGTTAGTAAATTTATATAGGTGGAGAGAGAAAGATGAAGGACTTTTACGGGCCATTGATTGAAGCAAGTGAAATCATCGAACAACTCAGACAAGAGCAGCAAATAAAGACATTTAGTCAAAAGGTTTTGCAGAAAAAAGTTATTGAGAAAGCAGCCCGGGAACGGGGGTTAACTGTGACTCCCGACGAAATTCAAGCTGTGGGCGACCAACTCCGCCGCGAGAAGCGTTTGGAGAAAGCGGCTGATACGATTGCTTGGCTGGTCGATCAGATGATTTCTGTAGAAGATTTAGAAGCCGGAATTTGCGATCGGCTTCTCAGCCAAAAACTAGCCGAACACTTGTTCAGCAAAGAAGTAGAAAAACTTTTTATTCAAAGCAAATTGCAATTCGATCAAATAATTCTTTATCAAATAGTTGTTGCCAACCCCCAGCTTGCTCAGGAACTATTTTATCAAATTCAAGAAGGAGAAATTAGCTTTTTTGATGCCGCTCACCTTTACGATATTGACGAAAATCGTCGGCATATATGCGGTTGCGAAGGCAAGGTTTATCGGTGGGGTTTAAAACCAGACATAGCCGTAGCCGTATTTAGCGCTAAACCCGGAGAAGTGATTCGTCCAATTGAAACAGAGTTAGGATATCACTTGTTCCTGGTTGAAAAGTTTCTCCCGGCGGAATTAACCCCTGAACGGTATCAAGAAATATTGCACAATCTGTTTAACGAATGGTTGGCTAACGAAGTCAACTATTTATTGTACACTTCTAAAGTGTAGGTTGCACGCGGAGCACAGAGAAGCCTAAGTGGTTTGACGGGCGAATTATAGCGCTCTCGGTGTGGTGTGCATGGAGCCCTCATCTAGAGGTTCTACCTAAGTCCTATAATGGTTGCGTTTAACTTGGTAATTTGGATTTAACTATATTACAAAAATCGATAAACTGACGAAAAGTAGTAAGTTGTTCTGGGTGAACTTGAATTCTTGCCAATAGCTGTTCCAAATAAAATGGCTTGAGTACATCTCCCGGTCGTTTCTTAGAATACGTAATATTTTTAGATTCAAATAACGCTCTCAAATAAGCTCCATGAAACTGAGCGTGAGTATTAAACTCTTGATATCTGCCCATGTTTTCGGGACAGTTCACGGAAACATCATAATATCTAGTATAATCTAATAGAGCTTTATCTTGAGGATTTTTAGAATAAATTTTGCGATTGCCTAGCAGCCAACTTTCCAAGCATCGATTCTGAAATATCAGCACAAGTTCTGCATTGTTTAATTTCAATTTTTGCTGACTTAAAAACTCATCAATTTCAGTTTTGAGCTCAGAAACAGTATTTTCCTCGGCATCCAGACACACTACAAAATAGCTGTATTTTCCGTTTGAGTTGATTTCCGCGATCGCAGGCGGGATAAAATTGTATAATGAAGGATATCCTTCGCCACTAATCAGGTAATAATTTTTTTCATTCACATCATCGCAACTCTCAACTCGCTGCAATTCCGGTAAAAGGTAAGACAGCCAAGCCGGATAAACTTTTTTCTCCGATTGTGTTCCTTCAACCAAAAAATATAGATTCATTCAACTTTGATTCCTTCGCTATATTCTTCAAGATTAATCAGTTGCATAAAAGCTTGATGCCTAGATTTTCCCAAGTTCAAATCTTTAGCATCTATCACAGTTACAACCCCACCTTTGCGAGTGACTATTTTCCAGTGCTCCATCCCAATATTATTGATTATGTAGGGATGGTGACTGGTAAGAATGAATTGAATATTTCTATTTTCCACAATCAAATCTGTCACAATATCAATACAGTTAATCCCCAAGCTGTTTTCAAATTCATCAATCAGGATTACAGTGCCTTCGGGCGACAAATACAGTTGGCTAATGTGAATTAAGGTTTTCAGCATCCCTGACGAGATATTGTCTTGAAAAATCCAATTATTAACACCTTTTTCTTTTATTTGAATTGGAAAACTAATAAATGAGGATTCCTCATCTTGTACTGGTTCTATTTTTATGTCTTCCACTTGAGGAAAAGCTTGTATAAATATGTCTTTTATTTTAGGAAAAATATCTGAAAAAAGGCGAGAAATAAAAGCTAATTTGATCTGGGTTGGCATATCGCTTTCCTTAATATCATCTAATAAAATATCACTTTTTTGTATCCTTGATATCATTGTATAGTTTAGATCGTAATAATCTATTGAACTCGAATTATTGCTAGTTATTTTATTAAAAGCCTGGTGAACAGGTGAAATATCTTCTTCTTGATTTAAAATTTCAACTACGCTTTGGAATGGAGACAATTTTGGCGTTGTCTTGCCTTTAAATATAATTTCATTAGATGTTCTTTGTACAACTGCATTTCCCTCTCTGAATAATTTTTCACTAACAATTCTAAATTCATTAGTTTCGCCGTCATCATTAAGAATGAACGGCAGATTTTCTTTTGTTTCAAATTCGCCTTGCCAGCGGTACTCGACATTATTTAATGTCGCAAACGTAATGTCCCATCCTAAACCGTTTAATGAAGCACCATTAGCTATCTGTTGTAAACTCAAAATGCCTTTCAAAATTTGTGTTTTGCCCACACCAGACACGCCAACTAATAAAGCCAGATTGGAAAAATATATCGGTTCAAAACGCCACTCTCGTAAATTATCCCAAAAAGCTACTTTTTTAATTTTCATTTCTCCCTCCTATCAATCATCAGCGTTAATCTGCATACATCGGCGGTTAAAAACCCACATAATTTTGCCGCCACCAAGCGCGAACAAACTTAATCTCTTCAAACGTATAACGTTCTTCCAAAAAATCATAAATTGCTCTCAGTTTCTCATCCCCCATAACTTCAATAGCGTACACTATCGCCTGCTGGCGTTCCGATTCCACCAACAAATTTATATCAACTTCCCTGCCCATTTCCATCAATTCTATCAGATGCCCAGAAATAGTATTAGGACTCATACCTCGCGCATTGGCGATTCCTTGAACTGTCAAACCTTGTCGGTATAATTCCCAGGTTTGCATCTGCGAATAAGACGCAACGTTGGAAAGATTGGGAAGATTAGCGACCTCAGAAGATGCAGCACCACTTGGCAATCCTTGTTCTTGGCAAAAAGTGCGAATTGCCTCCAAGAAAACCTTACCGTACTTATTTCGCTTGTTGCTACCAACGCCGTAAACTTCCTCGAATTCTGTGAGATTTTGTGGGCGTTTTTCTGCCATATCTCGCAAGCTTTTATCGGCAAAAACTACGTAAGGTGGCACAAATTGTTCGTCGGCAATTTGCTTGCGTAGTGTCCGCAGTATGCTAAATAAAGCTTCGACTTCTACTGCCAAAGACCGAACTTTTCCTTGTACTTCTCGCTGGGGTTCAATGGCGATTTCAACTGTGCGCTGACGTTTCATAATTTCCCAACTTTTTTCATTCAGTTTCAAAATGGGAAATCCGTCTGTTTTTTCCTCTAAAAAACCTTGATTTAACAGCGAACGACTCAATTTTTTCCATTCCTCCGCACTTCTATCTTTGCCAATTCCGTAAGTAGAAAGTTGGTTGTGCTGGTATTGCAATATTTTTTGATTTTTTGAACCGCGCAGCACGTCAATAATGTGATTCATGCCGAATTTCTCTTGGCATCTGGCGACGCAAGAAAGAAATTTCATTGCCTCAATCGTCCAATCTTCTACGGGTTTTTGGTTGCAACAGTTATCGCAAGTACCGCAGTTTCCGGGAAATGAATCGCCAAAATAACTTAACTGGATTGTACGACGGCACTCGGTGGATTCTGCATAGTTGATGACTCGACGCAACTGTTGGCGGGCAATTCGTTGTTCTTGTGGATCGGGTTTTTGCTCGATGATGTAGTCGATCATTTTGACATCGCCGTAGCCGAAAAATAAGCTGCAATGGGCGGGTTCGTTGTCTCGGCCTGCGCGACCGGATTCTTGATAGTATCCTTCGAGATTCTTGGGTAAGTCGTAGTGAATTACAAACCTCACGTCTGGTTTGTTGATTCCCATACCAAAGGCAACTGTTGCTACCATTACTTGCACGTCGTCGCGAATGAAGCGGGTTTGATTGGTTGTGCGATCGACATCGTTCATGCCGGCGTGGTAGGGTAAGGCTTGGATGCCACTTTGTTGCAATTTATAGGCAACTTCGTCAACTTTTTTGCGGCTGAGGCAATAGATAATTCCCGAACCGCCTTTTTTTTGGATAATTTGCAAAACTTCGGCAAAACTGTGTTTGGTTTTGGGGCGAACTTCGTAGTATAAATTGGGGCGGTTGAAGCTGGCGACGTGGATGTAGGGATTTCGCAGAGTTAGCTGCTGGATAATGTCTTGGCGGACGCGCTCGGTGGCGGTGGCGGTTAGTCCCATAATGGGAATGTCGGGATATCGATCGCGCACTCGTTGCATTTGCCTGTATTCTGGTCGAAAGTCGTGTCCCCATTCCGAAACGCAGTGGGCTTCGTCGATCGCAAATGCCGAAATTCCTAACTTATTTGCTACTATATCTAAAAATGGTAAAAATCTCTCACCGAGCAAGCGTTCTGGTGCAACATAGAGCAATTTAATCTTACCTTCGAGAATCGCTGTTTCGCGCGATCGGGTTTCCTGACTGCTCAAAGTGCTGTTGAGAAAAGTCGCCCCAATTCCATTATCCTGCAAAGCCTCCACCTGGTCTTGCATCAGAGCAATTAACGGCGAAACAACCACAGTCAATCCCGGTTTCAACAGTGCCGGTAATTGAAAACACAAAGACTTGCCACCGCCCGTCGGCATGACAATCATCATATCCCGTTTTTGTAAAGCAGCTTCGACAATTTCCTGCTGTCCCGGACGGAAAGAGTCATAGCCAAAAAAATGTTTAAGAGCTTGTTCCAGGGACAGTGGCACAGAAGATATTGGCGGATGAGACGCTGGCATTTGCAGTAGTTGGTTGTTGGCTTCTCAACTATTCTATGCCTTTTGAGCACAAATACAGTTACAATAATTGAGAATCTCAATTTAAGCAGAAAAACTGATGCCGAAAGCAATTTGGAATGGTGCCGTTTTGGCCGAGAGCGACAAGTGCGAAATTGTAGACAACAACTATTATTTCCCCGCCGATGCCATTAACCGTGAGTATTTCAAGGATAGCAGCACTCACACTACTTGCGGTTGGAAAGGTGTTGCTAGTTACTACAGTGTCGAAGTCGGCGGACAAGTTAATAAAGATGCTGCGTGGTACTATCCTACTCCAAAAGATGCTGCTAAAAATATTGCCGGATATATTGCTTTTTGGAAAGGAGTTAAGGTAGAGGCTTAGGTTTTTTCCGCAGGTTTGTTAGCTGGCGATTCCGACAGGCCGCCAGGGAATTAATTCCCTGGCTCATAGCTGAAGTCGTCTTAAGACGACTGTGGAAATTAGGGAGGAATAACATAAGTTGCGATGAGTTCAAATAGAAATAATATCTAATATCTACTGATAGCGATTGCTCCTCTGATAATTGTGAATCTTTTAAAATATAGGACAGAGCTTAATTAAATTAAATACCATAACCGCTATATTTAACAGTCCTCTTTGAGAGGACTTTCGCTATGAGACGGGGGTTTTGAACCCCCGGCGGACTGTTGGAGAAGCGAAAGCATCCTCAAATTTTAATCTTCCCAAACGGCGACAGCTTCCGAACCCAAACCACGGCGAACAACAATCGGTTCGCTTTCTGTCAAATCGAGAATAGTAGAAACTTGATATCCCGGATCGGAACCGTCATCGACAATGACATCTACTAACTTTGAAAAACAGTCAAAAAGTTCAGCTTTGCCAAAACTTTCTGCTTTTCCTGCTGGCACGGGTGCTGCACCTTCATCATCCGTGGTAATGTTAGCGGATGTTGAAATAATTGGATTTCCCAAGGCTTCCAACAGTGTAAAACAAAGCCGCTGGTCTGGAACGCGAATTCCTGTGGTTTTCCGTTTTGGGCTCATTACCAACCGCGGCACTAACTTGGTAGCTGGCAGCAGAAATGTATAAGGCCCAGGTATTAACCGCTTGATAATTCTGTATGCTTCATCGCTGACGACAGCATAGTCGGTGATATTTGACAGAGAGGAACACAGGAACGTTAAAGGCTTATCATTGGATAGTTGCTTGATCTGCCTGACTCGTTCTACAGCAGACTTGGAGTTGAGATCGCAGCCGATCGCGTAAACTGTATCTGTCGGATAAAGCATCACTGCCCCATTTTTCAGAGCTTTTTGAATTTTCTCGATCCGGTCTCTTTGGGGTGCAACTGGATGCACTTCGTAAATAGTTGCCATGTTAAGATATTGCAGGCTAAGTGGGCGATCGAAATATCGAGTGAAACAATCAATGCTAAAAATTAATTGTTAACAATGAATAAAATAGCTTATTTTGACTGTCCAACCGGCATTGCTGGCGATATGTGCATCGGAGCTCTCATCCACGCCGGCGTTCCTTTAGACTACCTAATCGAAAAACTCAATTTGCTCGGCATTTCGACAGAGTACCAGTTGCGGACGGAATTAGTCCACCGGAATACTCAACAAGCAACTAAATTTTATGTAGATTTAGCTGCGGATTTGTCGTTAAAACCAGAAAATTCCGCTACCGAACTCGATCCCTCAGAAACCGAATCCCCGACTTTTGACGCCCGCCACCACCATCATCACGGGGAAGAACATTCTCACAGTCACGGCGAAGCAGATGCCGAAATTAGCCACACTCATCACCGCAATTTGCCCGAAATTGAGCAAATCATCGTCTCTGCAAAATTGCCTCCGCGCGTGGAAGCTTGGAGTTTGGCCGTATTTGGCAAATTAGCAGAGGCAGAAGGTGCCGTACACGGTATCCCCGCAAGCGAGGTTCACTTTCACGAGGTGGGGGCGACGGATGCAATTATTGATATTGTCGGTACTTGTTTGGGTTTGGATTGGTTGGATATTCAGGAGTTTTACTTTTCGGCGATGCCGACTGGTGGCGGTACGGTGAAGGCGGCCCACGGCCGATTAGCGGTGCCGACGCCGGCGGTGATGCGGTTGTGGGAAACGCACCGAGTGCCGGTTTATAGCAATGGCATCGATCGCGAATTGTGTACTCCTACGGGAACTGCGATCGCCTGTACTCTCGCCTCTGCTTTCGGCCCGCCGCCGCCGATGCAAATTCAGGCCATTGGTTTGGGTGCAGGTTCTCGAAACCTGGCAATTCCTAATATTTTGCGCCTCTGGATTGGGGAGAAGTCAGAAGGGGAGAGGGGGAGAGTGGGAGAGTGGGAGAGTGGGAGAAAGACGGCTACTAATTCCCCATTCCCAATGCCCGATTCCCAATTACCAATGCCCAATTCCATAGAAAATATTACGGTATTGGAAACGCAAATTGATGATTTGACTCCGCAGGCGATCGGCTATGTTTTTGATGCTTTGTTTGCCGCCGGAGCTCTGGATGTTTTCACTGCCCCAATTGTGATGAAAAAGTCGCGGCTGGGGGTTTTGTTAACTGCGATTTGTCATCCCGAATTTCAGGATGCTTGCGAAGCTGTGATCTTTCGCGAAACTACTACTCTGGGAATTAGGCGATCGACTCAACAAAGAACGATTTTACACCGAGAAATCCAGACTGTTAAAACAGAATACGGCGAAGTCAAGATAAAAGTTGCGAAGTCTGGAGAAACGATTGTTAATGTACAGCCGGAATACGAAGATTGCGCGGAAATTGCCCGACTTAAAAATATTAGCTGGCGGGAAGTTCACCGCTTGGCGCTGCAAAGTTGGTACGATCGCACTTAATCAATTACAGTGACTTACAAGAGGAATTTAGTACCTGACGGGCTGACAACCCGTCAGACCCAGCAGGCTTGAGGAATATCTAAATCAGAGGAATCAAAACCTCTGATATCCGTTTTGAGATGGCGAGGTAAATTCAGCTTTTCCGTCAATTCACACGTAGGTTAGTTTTTGGCTACTTAAACTAATATTTAAGCACACTAAGTACGCAACCCCCAAGAGTACCCGTCCCCATCACTCGGGGCAAGCGCAGCAACATCTCAATAAGCTTTTATGAACAGGCTTTCCGGCCTGTTCCACAAAGAGTGAATTGTCTTGTGGAACAGGCCGAAAAGCCTGTTCTTGAAAATGGTGCAAGATGTGAGATTTAAACAAACTGACCCGTTGGAGTCGATCGCACCCGACGAATTCCAATCACCGACGGCATCGGCGATCTGCGCCGATCGTTCTCAATATTGCTTGGCCACAAACTGCCGCGAGAAACACTACGAGTTTGATTAAAAACAGCACCGTTCAAATCCAACATTTCAATTTGCCGGCTGAGTACAGTACCATCATCGATCGGGCAATCTTCCCCGGGATGCTGCACCGAAAGCAACAGCGTATCTCGCCCCACAAAAGTCGGCCCCGTCATTTCGCACCGATTCGGCCCGTAAGCAAACGGAATTACTGTTCCTGCATTCGGCCCAGAAGTGGGAATATAAAACAGCCAATTGTTGCCGAAAACACCAGTCAAATCTGACACATTTCCCGTCTTTTTGTGGTCGATTGTCGTTGGCTTTCCACTCGCACCCACATCAAAACCGTTATGCGTGCTAGTAGACATATCAGTGACGGCCCAAATGTTACCTTGAGCGTCAAAATCCAAATTGTCTGCACTAGCAAATCCAGATCCAGCTACCGAACCCGCTTCTCCACCTTGAGCCAAACGCTGCCAGCGGAACGTCAAGCCTGCACCATCGGGACTGTCTTCAATTATTTTGTAAAGTCCTCCCGACTGCTGAGTGCTGTTGACTGCGCTACCGTATTTAGCAACAGTAAAAATGCGAGAATCTGGATAGCCGTCGCTTCCGGGTGCGGCGTCAGTATAAGCAATGAAAACTTCCTTAGTAGTAGGATTAACTTCCAAATCTTCCGGCCGCGCCGTCGGAGTGCCACCAATCAAATTAGCAGCTAAGAAAGCATCAACTAAAACCGCACCTTGGCTGCTGTAGAAATTAGCCAGAGTTTTATTTTGGTAGCCCGGAAGTGCTGTTGCTTCATTAGTTGTATCCGCCACAAAAGAACCGCCGTCTTCGGTTTGACCAGCAATTCCGGCGCGTTTGGGCAAGCGAGTAGCGGCATCTCTTTGAGCTTTACCAAAACTGGCTAATTCCGCTTCGCCAACTTTAGAAGGACGCACCGGATTTGTCGGGGTATTTAATGTCAGTGGCAGCCATCTTCCAGTACCGTTGCGGTTATATTGGGCAACGTACAAAATGCCGTCTTCAAATAATCGGCTGTTGTTTTTATCTGCGGGATTCGTGACAGTACCGTTGCTGACAAATTTCCAGGTGTGTCCGCCACGCCGATCGTCCCCCATGTATCCTATTAACTTGCGGCCTGCTTCAGCGCGAATCGCAACGTTTTCGTGGCGGAAACGGCCCAACCATGTGTGCTTCCGGGGACGGAAACTTGGATCTTGTGGATCGACTTCTACCATCCAGCCGTATTTTTCGCCGACTAAGCCGAATTCCTCACCGATAGTGCCCTTGGCGTAGCTGGTTTGGCCACCGTTGGGTTTGATGTTTTCCTGAACTCCCACGAAGAATAGTTCGCTACCTTGGAAGTTTTCTTCAGCGGAGAGGATTGTGCCCCAAGGGGTTGTGCCGCCGGAACAGTTGTAGGCTGTACCGATGATGCGGTTTCCGAGTCCGTCGGTGTTGACTTGCGCGAAGACTTGGGTAGCTGCGGGGCCCGTGCCGGTGAGGTACTCGTTATCCCCTTGTCTGGTTCCCCAGGAGGTGACATCTTTGTATTTGTCGGTACGCTGGCTGTTGATTCCGAGGCCTGAAAGTCCGTGAATGCGTCGGTTGAGAGAGTCGCCGGCGATCGCCTGAAATCTACCGTTGGCTTGTTTGGTGATGCGGACGATCGAACCACCAAGATTGTACAGAAATTCGCCGAGCGTATCGCGATTCTTGACCGATAAGTCTATACCGAGGACGGCGCGATCGGTTGTTGGAAATGGTGCCAGATCAGACGGCGCTTCCGGTGCCACTTTCGACATCGGGAAACCTACATACTCGTGGTTAACCCAGAGATAGCCGTCGTCACTGCTGCCGCGCAGGCCTACAAAAGCCGTGTAGTCGCAGTTGTAGCCGAAATAGTCTGCCGGATTGGGAAAAACTCGATCGCCCCAGCGGACAATCACATAACGTTCGTATTCCGGCGGCACAACCACATCGTCAACAATGCTGTAACTCGTTAATCTAGTATCCTGCGAAGCAGCCATCACGGTTCCCTGTCCGTTTAAGCCTGTCGGCATAAAGCTGGGCAGTTCTCGATAAATCGGCAGCGGGTGGGGAAGTCTTAACGGAGTGAAAGATAGCGGAACTACAGCTTCGGCCGAGGTGGAATTGATGCCGAATAGTGTTTTAGTTAGTTGAGGGGCAAGCACAGTGGTAGCGGCACTGCTGCCGAAGAAAATTAACAGTTGTCGGCGAGTTATTTTAGACATAAATTCCTGTTCAGCCCAACTTCCCTAATCTGATGATTCCGTATGAAACTCTATCACTGTTAAATTAAGGGACGTTAACCTGAAGGTTAATTAAAATAGGGAGATATTTAGGTTAATAAAAAGTTAAATATTGTAATTAGCAAGTGGTAATGGGGAATAGAGAGAGAGAGATTCAGGAAAAAATATCTATCCGTGTATCCGTGATTTCCGTGTCGTGCTGTTGGTTATTTGTGATTTGTTATTTGTGATTTGTTATTTGTGATTTGTTATTTGTGATTTGTTATTTGTGATTTGTTACCGATGCCCGATGCCCGATGCCCGATGCCCGATTTCAATCATCTCGAAAACCCGGATCATTTTCTCGGGATGTCGATCGACTAGGCGCAGGTGCATTCATCACTTGCGAAGACCCAGAATTTGCGGACGAAATATTGCCGTTTCTGAATCCCAGCAGGAATTGAGCATCCGCAAAATATCTAGTCCACTGTTCGATTCTCGCATCTTGTTGCCAGTCGCGGCGGGATACTCTCGATCGCAAAACTGGAACTCTTTGTCGGCTGCGATCGGCTGTAATAATGACTGTAACTTCTGTTAATGCCGGATTTTCTTGAAACTCGCGGGCGATCGACTCTTTCGCTAAATCTTCCGCCTGCTGCACTAAACTCGCAAAAGATTGACCGCCGTCCGCATCTAGGGTAAGGTAGCGCTCTTTTGTTTCAGCCAAACCTATTGATATACTTGCTGTTAAACTGATAATGACTAGAATAACGGCCGACAATAAGCGTAGGTACAAATTCATTATGTTTGAGACTAAATACTAACACTTGTCAATGATAGTTAATAAAATTTAACAGCCAGTTAAACTTAGATTAAAATAATATTTTGTGTCACCATATTTCCGCTTAACAGGCTTTCCGGCCTGTTCCACAACAAGTGCCTTTTCTTGTGGGGTGGGCATCCTGCCCGCCCATAGAATGGTTATTGATAATGGTGCAATATCTCAGTTTTACTCGAAATACTTGTCAGTAGTAAAGGATGTTGATCAACCAGCCCCCGCGTTATTCTTCTTCCTTCTTCCTTGAACATCAGAACGAACCCTCGATAATTAATCCGTGTATCCGTGTCAAAATCCGTGTCGTGCCTTCCCTCTTCCCTCTTCCCTCTTCCCTCTTCCCTCTTCCCTCTTCCCTCTTCCCTCTTCCCTCTTCCCTCTTGCTTCTTCCTTCTTCTCGAAATACTTGTCAGTAGCAAAGGATGTCGATAAACCAGCCCCCGCGTTCTCTTCATTATTC
>NZ_JAUBRC010000001.1:231546-291102 GCF_036701635.1 Microcoleus sp. N9_B4
CTCGATAATTAATCCGTGTATCCGTGTCAAAATCCGTGTCGTGCCTTCCCTCTTCCCTCTTCCCTCTTCCCTCTTCCTTCTTCCTTCTTCCTTCTTCCCTCTTCCTTCTTTATGAAACTAACAAAATGTGCGATCGCCCTCGGTAGCAACTTAGGCGACTCCCTCGCCACACTCTCTAGCGCGATCGTAACCCTCAACAACACCCCAGAAATCGCAGTAAAATCCCATTCAAGCTGGTATCAAACCGCCCCCGTCGGGCCGCCCCAACCCGATTACATCAACGGCTGTGCAATCCTAGAAGTTACACTAGAACCCGAACAA
This sequence comes from Microcoleus sp. N9_B4, assembly GCF_036701635.1. Classification (NCBI taxonomy): domain Bacteria; kingdom Bacillati; phylum Cyanobacteriota; class Cyanophyceae; order Oscillatoriales; family Microcoleaceae; genus Microcoleus; species Microcoleus sp. N9_B4. Next base: position 231,868 of record NZ_JAUBRC010000001.1, read on the forward strand.
GTGCTAGCAAAATTATTAGAAATTGAGAGAAAATTTAATCGAATTCGCCGAGAAAAATGGGGGCCAAGAACCCTCGACCTAGATTTGCTGCTGTACGACAATTTAATCCTAGAAACTCCGACACTGACTCTACCTCATCCCCGGATGACCGAAAGAGCTTTTGTATTAGTACCTTTAGCAGAAATTGCCCCGGATTGGGTGCATCCGGTGACGAAAAGTGCGATCGCCCAACTGCTGCAAACCGCAGACTGTTCCGGAGTGCAAAAATTGCCATTGTAAAAATTGAGTACAATTCACGGGGATCGTACCAGTTTCCCAAAAAATGTAACCGTAGGTAAGCTCCAAACTGTGATAGTTATCAGTCATTCCCCATCTAAAATCTAAAATCTAAAATCTAAAATCCTATGAGATCGCCTATGATGTCTTAAATCGGTGCATGCTAACATTATTCGCTTGTCGCTTATGTCGATCGGTCAAGAACTACCCCAACTCCTCAAACAACGCCTATTTTACCAAGGGCGCAAATTTAACTTTGACGTAGCCACCCTCCGTCTTCCCAACGGTTCCGAAGGCGAGTGGGAATGTATTCGCCACCCGGGCGGAGCACTGGCAGTTCCCGTCACACCCGAAGGTAAACTCGTCTTGGTACGCCAATATCGCTTTGCCACAAAAGGGCGAATTTTAGAATTTCCCGCAGGTACAGTCGAAATCAATGAAAGCCCCGCCGAAACTATCAAACGCGAAATCGAAGAAGAAACCGGATATCGCGCCGGAAAATGGCAGAAATTAGGGCAATTTTTTCTCGCCCCCGGTTATTCCGACGAAATCATTTATGCTTTCTTAGCCCAAGATTTGGAAAAACTGGAAAAGCCGCCCGCACAAGACGATGACGAAGACATGGAGACAGTTTTATTCACCCCGGAAGAATTAGAAAAAGCTATCTTAGCTGGGGAACCAATTGACGCAAAATCAATTTCTAGCTTTTTCTTAGCCCGTCCATTTTTGACTTAAATAGGACTGACAGACAAACCCGGTTTCTTATAAAATTCCTGCGTCAAACCGATAAAAGTTAACTTAGAAACCGGGTTGTTGAACCCGCTTGTGTCCAGGACTGTAAAATCTAAAATCTAAAATCTAAAATCTAAAATCGAATGTCCGATATATCCAATCTAATTTTATTTTGGCACCGCCGCGACTTGCGTATTTCTGACAACATCGGACTGGCAGCAGCCCGCCAGCAAAGCCCGAAAGTAGTCGGGATTTTTTGTCTCGATCGCAATATCCTAAATCGGGATGACGTAGCGCCAGCTAGAGTCACCTACATGATCGGCTGCTTGCAAAAACTCTCCGCGCGTTACAGCGAAGCAGGCAGCCAATTGCTGATCGTTCAAGATGACCCGATTCTAGGAATACCGAAATTAGCAACAGCTATAAATGCTCAAGCAGTATTTTGGAACTGGGATGTAGAACCCTACGCAAAACAGCGCGATCAGTCCGTATCAAACGCCCTCCAACAAGCAGGAATTCAAGTTCAAAATTTCTGGGATCAACTCCTGCACGCCCCAGATGAAATTCGCAGCGGTACAAAGACTCCCTACACCGTTTATACACCATTTTGGAAAAAATGGAACAGTAAACCCAAAGCCCAACCAGTAGAGACACTGCCGATAACTTATCTGGAATTAATGACCGGATTAACCGCCGAAGAACAAGAGCTCGCCAACCAAGCAGGTGCAATGGAAACAGTGCCAACTGCCTCTAGTTTGGGATTTCTTTGGGAAAATCCCTTAGTAATAGAACCCGGAGAAGATGCAGCGCAACAAAAATTAGAAGAATTTTGCGATCGGGCAATTTACGAATATCAAGGACAGCGCAATTTCCCCGCAACTAACGGCACATCCCAACTCAGCGCCGCCCTCAAATTTGGTGCAATTGGCATCCGCACTGTTTGGCAAGCTACCCAGATAGTAATGGAAACTTGCCGCAGCGAAGAAGCGTGCACAAGCATCCGCACTTGGCAACAGGAAATAGCATGGCGGGAATTTTACCAACACGCCATATATAACTTCCCAGAATTAGCAGACGGCCCCTATCGTCAAGCATTCAAAGACTTTCCGTGGGAGAACGATGAAAAGCTTTTTCAAGCTTGGTGTAAAGGCAAAACAGGCTATCCTATTATCGATGCAGCAATGCGGCAGTTAAATCAGACAGGTTGGATGCACAATCGCTGCCGCATGATAGTCGCCAGTTTCCTCACCAAAGATTTAATTATTAACTGGCAGTGGGGCGAAAAATACTTCATGCAAAAATTGATTGACGGCGACCTTTCTGCTAACAACGGCGGCTGGCAGTGGAGCGCATCTAGCGGCATGGACCCGAAACCTTTGCGAATATTCAATCCCGCCAGTCAAGCTCAAAAATTCGACCCGGAGGGCGAATATATTCGGCACTGGGTTCCCGAATTGCGTCGCGTTGATACTAAACTTTTGCTAACAGGAAATATTTCGCCTTTAGAACGCCGACTTCTGCATTATCCGTCTCCAATCGTAGACCACAACGAGCAGCAGCGCAAGTTTAAGGAACTTTACAACCAGCAAAAAAACGCCGATTAGACAGCTAGATTTTTGGCGATAGTTACCAGTAAATTAAGTTGAGGGGCGCTGTACACCCCTCAACTTAAAAGATGGTATCAGTTATAATAAACTTAAATAAATCGGAGGTTGAAATGGTAACTCTGCAATTAAAACAAATCAGTGTACCCCCAGGGCAGAGAGTGCTTTTCAATGATGTCAACTGGCAGGAATTTGAAGCAATTTTAGAAGAGTTGGGAGAACACCGTGGCTCTAGAATAGCTTACAGTCAAGGAACTTTGGAGATTAGGATGCCACTACCAGAACATGAATTCAATAAGGAAATCATTGGCGATATGGTAAAAATATTACTCGAAGAACTTGAAATGGATCGAGAATGTTTTGGTTCGACGACTTTCAAACGAAAAAGTATGTTACAAGGAATTGAACCTGACAACTGCTTTTACATTCAGAATTACGCTCTAATGATTGGCAAAAAACGGATCGACTTAACTGTAGATCCGCCGCCTGACTTAGCAATTGAAGTCGATCTAACTTCCAAAACTCAACTCGATGCTTACGAGGCGCTGGGAGTACCTGAAATATGGCGCTATGAAAATAAAAAGTTTCTGATTAATGTGCTTCAAGATGGGAAATATGTTGAATCGGAAATTAGTCCGACCTTTCCCAAGTTGCCAATTATTGAAGCTATTTCTCAATATTGCGAACAAAGCCAAACCGCGGGGACGAGTCAAACTCTCAGATTGTTTCGCCAGTGGGTTAAAGACCAAATACAAAATTGATATGAAATCCCTATTGCCCGCACTTGCTGTCAGAAATTCGGCTGATTTACGATCGCCAAAAAGCCATTTTCTGACAGCCAGCCTCCTAATTCCGTTGTATTGTTAATTTCGCTTTTGGGAAATCGAGAGAGAGTAAGGGTGTTGACCTTGAGCTCGATCGCCCACAAAAATAACATAAGTCCCCTTGTCCCCATAACCGGAAAATTCTACATTCCCCGCAGCAGCATTCGCCGGCAGCACGCAGAAACGCCCCCTCGGCCCCTGAATCATCAAACTCGGAGCTCCAGCGGTTTGTACTGCAATCCGCCAGTAAGGCAAATCCTGCGTTACTTCGATGACGTGGTTCGGTGCTTGGGAGACAAAACCGCAGTCGCCGCTATTGTTAGGGCCGCCGGAAACTCCAGAAACTCCCAGCGGTTCGGGAAATCCCGGAGCAATTTGTAGCGGTTGGCTCCGAAGGGCACCGGCATCCGCTAAAATCATTGCCAAGGCTAGGGTCACGATCGAGCTAAACCACAGTTTGCTGCGATCGCCCGGATAATTGATCTTCATGTTTCCTCACACAATGGCATTTGGTTCTAGTTCTTTGACGGTAGAGGATAATGGCGGTTCCAAACACATTAATCTAAAATAACTTCCGAATTTTTTTATGAATCCTCAAAATAATTTCAATTGGCAGCAAGCGTTCGGAGAACTAAAAGCGAAAGTAGAACGATCGCCACTCATCACACAAAATCCAGACAGCTATCAAGCCGTCGGAACCTTCTACAATCAATTACTGGACAAGTTTCAAAGACTCCCCAAACCGGGACAGGTGGCAGCCTTTGCCGTCGGAGCGATAATTGTCCTGACAGTCTTCAATAGCATCGTACAGCTAATTTCGGCCCTGATGACTCTTGCCGTTCTCGGAGTGCTAATCTACATAGCGTATAAATTGGCAATTTCCCCCCAGTCCTCAAATACTAACGACAAATAATAGGAATTTCTAAATATGGCTAACCCCACCGCGCCCAGCGGCATCAATCAACCCGATCCGTCTTGGCAAACACAATCCAAGCAAATGCCACTGCTGGTTCGCAGGTGCGGCGCTTGGGCAGTGGAAATTTCGTTAATTGCGGCCAGCGCCCTCGTTCCCTTCAGTATCGGGGCATTGGTCAACCAGGAATCTCAAACCGTGCCGCTCAATTCCTCAGTAGCAGCAGCATCCGAAACCGTCGCCCGTACCTTGGGCATACCCGTGCGCGATCGCAGCCCCAGAGTCGCACCCCTAACTAATCTATTCTGGTCAGGGGCGCTGCTGGCACCGGCTGTTTTAGCGGGGTGGCAACTGTTTTTGCTCGCCAGAACCGGTCAAACTCTCCCCAAACGCTGGTTCGGGGTCAAAGTTGTCACCGCGTCGGGTACTCCTCCGGGTTTTGGACAAGTGCTAATTCGCGAAAGTTTGGGGCGCTGGGGAGTGCCTCTGGGCGTCGCTTACGGCATTTGGCGCTTGAGCGGTGCGTTTCCTGATTTGCTGATTTTAGGGGGGTTGAGCGGCTTGGCAGTGCTCGCAGACGGCGCTTTTGCATGGCGCTACAAACGCCAATCTGGACACGATCGCATAGCGAATACTTTGGTCGTCAACGCTCGATCGCATCAACTGTCTGACACTCCTGTCCCGACTCAAGATTGGACTGAGGAAGACGCGCAGATTGCGGCTTTGGTGGTGACTCCACAAAGTGGCCTGAAAGTAAATGCCAGTTTGTGGAATTGGATGCGCCAACACCCAGGCACCACTTTAGTGATAGTTACCATCGGTAGCGCGGGATTGATTTTAACTTTGTTTGTCGGCACTCTCATCTACACTCAAACTCAAGCAAATATGCGGGATTCCCGGCAGCGGAACGACGAATTATTTGTCGCTTTAGTTAGCAAATTGTCTCCCGCATCGGCTAGCGGGGCATCCGGCAGGCGATCGGCAATTTTGGCTTTGGGGGCGGTGGAAGACTCCCGCGCCGTACCGCTGCTAGCGGATTTGCTAGCTCAAGAAGACAACCGCGCCATGCTGGACGCGATCCAGCAAGCTTTAGTCAGTAGCGGGCCGAAAGCTTTGCCTGAGTTGCAGCGGTTGAATCAAGCCCTCAGCAACGACCTCGATTCCCTGCGCTTTGGCGGCAAGGCCCCGGAACGCGAGTTAGCGGCCGCCCGCCAGCGAACAGTACAAAGGGCGATCGGCAAAATTCTCACAGTGTATAGCAGCCAGCTCAACGGCGCGGATCTCAGCCGCACGGATTTAGCTCAAAGTCCTGCCGGCCCGTCTCAGTTTACTTTAGTTTTAAACAAAGTTGACTTGTCGGGAATTAAGTTGAGAAATGCCAATTTAACCAATGCCAGCTTGCAGGGATCTCGCTTTTACGGCACCGGCGAAGACAGGCGTCCAGGTACCTTTGACGATTGGATTTCTGACTTGAGCGGCGCTAATTTGGAAGGAGTAAATTTGGTCGGGGCGTCTTTGAACAGTGCTGTAATGAACCGCACTACTTTTGTGCGCGCTGTCATGAACAAAGCTAATTTGTCAAACGGCAATTTGAATTCAGCTAACTTTAGCAGTGCTATTTTAATTGGAGCAAATTTGCAGGAAGCACTGTTAAAAAATGCAAGTTTTACCGGGGCAGATATAGGAAGCGCGAATTTGTCGGGAGCGGATTTGTCAGGTGCGCGTTTGGGCAAAGTGAAGGCTCAAGGCGCTCAGTTGTCCTTGACAAATTTGTCTAAATCGGAATGGCAAGGTGCTGATTTGTCCGGTGCTGATTTGAGCGGTGCTAACTTACAAAAAGCCGATTTGACATCGACTAAACTCACCAACGTGAATTTCAAAGATGCTCGGTTGCAAGATGCTAATTTGCGGAATGCGGAGGTGAGTTCGGTTGATTTTAGGGGCGCGAATTTAGCAGGAGCGGATTTTAAAGGCGCTGTGTTTCTGGGGAAAACAGCTCCGGATCAATTTATTCAAAGTCCGACTGGTAGTAAATCGGGTCGATTCCAAGGAGTTGATTTTGGGGAGGCTAAGAATTTAGATAAAAGTCAAATTGCTTACATCTGTTTGCAGGGGGGGATTCATCCGAAGTGCCCGCAGAAGAAGTAAGGATGGGTTGTTAACGAGTAGGGTAATACAGTTGATCGAAGAACAGGTAGGGTAATTATGAGCGTTAAGCGAATCATTTATCTCATCCTAGCAATTCTGGGGCTTGTATTGCCTTGGTACTATAACTTGCAGTTTTTTAGCAATGCTGGTTTGCTCGACTTTGTAAACGAAAGTTCGGCTAATCTTGCTGCGAAATCGGTAAGTTTAGATTTGTTTATCGCCACTGTAGCCGGAAGCACTTGGATGTACGCTGAGTCAATCGATTTTAGATTTTAGATTTTAGATTTTCGATTGAAGCATTGACCCCACGGATAAATTCGGGGGCTTGTTTATCAGATACAGGTTTTTTATTTCTGGACGGATGAATCCGGGGGCTTGTATCCTGGATGCTTTCGGTCAAAACGATTGGATATAAGTTTTGTAGGGGTGTACATACTTCTGAGTTTGCTTGTTTCGTTTTCATGTACATTCCCGCTTTTCTTGTTTGTGCGGGAAACCAAGCTGGAAAAATCAAGTGAAGTCTCAAGTTGAAAAGTTGCTTAACAGGTTAGTGCCACGCAGCACAATAATTCGGTGCAGGCGATCGAGATATTGTACAATTTCCGGTAAAATCACCGTTATAGGTTTGTAGTGACGAGGGAATTACTCAGAATTTTATGAGGATTAAATTCCTCACTACAAACCAACTTAATGGTTGTCGTTCGATGTGGCATAATACTAATAGCAATTTCACTCATTTTTTGCTCAAAACTTTTGGCTTGAGTATCATTCCCCCTGCCCAACCTACTACTGCATTGTTTATAGAAATTGCTATTATATCGTTCCGGTTGTATCGATATTTTTCAAAGGTTCAAAAAGTCCGTTGTCCCGAAAGCATAATTTTACTCAACAGTCAACAGTCAACAGCCAACAGCCAACAGTCAACAGTCAACAGCGAACAGCCAACGGTCAACAGTCAACAGTCAACAGTCAACAGTCAACAATCAACAGTCAACAATCATGAGGACTGCAACCGGAATTGAGATTACGCAATAGCATCCGAACTGGCAAGAGTCTCGAATTGCGCCAATAGCATTGCCTCACCATTATTTGGAGTTCCAAAAATTTTAGGTAACTGACCTGTTTCAGCGAGAACTTGTCTCACTTCTCGGTTAGATACATCGGCTAGATTTTTGTTATTTAGAATCGCATTAACCGCAGCGATACCCACACCTTGACCAACTGCAGCGTTGAATTCAACAATTCTGCCGGCCGAACAGGCTAACCCTTCAAATCCAGAACACGGACTGACCACTGCCAGGTTAGGAACGTTTTTAATTAATGCGTGGCGGATGCCAATATTGAAGGTAGGCTTTTTAAAAGCCATACTTTTAAACCATCCTAGACTGTTTGCTTTCTCGCGAATACCCTGGATACCTCCGCGGATATCAAAATGATAGCTAAATGTTCCCAGTGCCTCATTAGCAGGTACGCCACCTAACAGCATTTGTGCGCCAGTTAAAGGTTCTACAACTCCCGTCACATTGCCGACGTGTCTGATATAAAGTTCTGAGGCATAAGTAACAGAAGTAGCCCCCAAACTCCTCAGCCAAGTTGTAATAAATAACATCTCTCTTTGCATATTAGCCGTGGGTTTGCTCCCGCTTTTCGCTAAGGCTTCGGCTTCGCTGGCGGTGACTGCAAATAAAAGCGCATTCCACGAATGTCTTTCATTTGGAAGTATTGCTATATTTCCCCGATCTAAAATTACGCCGGTTTCAGGAAAAGATAGCTTTATTCCTCTAAAGGAGTGGTACGCTACAGACAGAGCCAGCGACCGAACATCGATGTAATCGTTTCCCACCCACAGAGTTTTGAGATTGCCTTTAGTGTCCCTCATTTCCCGCCGGAGTTCTTCTGCTAGTTGGGCATCCTTGCCAGCAGCGTACAGCAAAAATTTTTGACTCTCTGAATCGGCTAGATTTGTGAAGCGTTTTAGATAAATATAATCGAATTCTTTCAGTGCTCTTGCACTGAGTCCTTGCGTTTCAAAAACGAGGGTGACTGGAAGTTCTGAATTAGGCAGACCCAATGTTTCAAATCCCTGCAACTTTCTCACGCCGGCAGCTTGAGCTAATTCGGCATTGACAGTGGCATCAATAAATTGCTTGCCGGCATAAACTACGCCTTTAGAGGTGGTTATACTGGCAATTTTTTGCCCTGCTTTAGTGACTGATTGAATTTCTACTTTGCTGAGGAGATCTGCCCCAGCTTGTACCAGCATTTCTTTCAGCGCTGCACTGGCTTTGCGGGAGTCAAGTGCAATTGCCTTAACGCCGGATTTTTGTAAAAATTCTTTATAGATTGTCGCCGGTGAACCAAAGGTATCTAACTTTAAAGATTGTTGAAGTTCTTCACTAATCTGAGTTCTATCTAAATAAGCAAGACCGCCTCTTACCAAATGCCCGCCAATTCCTTCTTGCAAGCTTGCTTTCGACATCAGCAGAATTCGCGGATAACGCTTTGTGCGGCGACGATATTCTCTGGCCGCCGAGATAACAGCTAGAACTCCTGGAACTTCATCACCAAAACAGATGACATCGTAAGAACGCAGATCCATGACCATTATTTAATAACCTCTCCTGATTTTCATCTTTTCGAGCTGGAGCTCAATGTTTGCCGTCAAACTCTCTGTTTTTCGCAAATCTAGCCCCATTTTCCCCGATTTTTGCGATAAATATTCACATATTCCTGGATTCAGTAACTGGGTTTTTTCCAGAAAAGCTTTCGTTGAGGACGATCGATCTCGGTTAAAAAACCCGGTTTGTGAGCCTCAAGAGTGTGTAAGTGTTGTACTCTTGACTGCCATCAGCCCAGATTATCAGGATCTATCCCCAACTCCCGCAATCGCTGAGCTAGTCGATCGGAACGTTGGGCCAATCGATCGGCGCGCTGCGATTCCTGTTGGGCGCGCTGCGATTCCTGTTGGGCGCGCTGCGCTGATTCTTTCACCTGTTCTTCAGGAGTCAGATAACGTTTTCCATCGGCATCATACCAATACAACCACTCCCTTGTCACCCCAGAATAACTTCCCCTTTCACAACCAATCCCCAAACCAATTTCAGGCATCCAAACTGGATTTCCTGACTGTAACTCGTACTTCCCATTGACTAACTTGTGTACTTCCAAATGAGGTTTACGACGGCGGCGGGAAGAATAAATGACGTAATAAAGTACGCCTAAAGCTTGATATTCCTCCAACTTTGTGCTGTATTCCTTGCGATAAGTTGGAGAAACTACTTCTAGCACAAAAGTCGGCAGAACATTTTCATCCCACAGCACGTAACTGGGACGCAATTCTTCATCATAAAACCTTTCTACACCTAAACTTAAAAAAGCATCGGGCACAATGGGAGGTTTATCGGGGTGATGATAAATACCCATATCTATGCCAAAAAACCAGTCCATGCGTTCTGCCCAAAGTATGAGCAATATTGCTTTTAACAACCCTGGTATTAGTTCTTGCAGTTCGTTATCCACAGGCGTTTCATCTGAGTCTGGTAGTTCATCGGCTGAGGGCCAGTGCCTCGGAAATTTGTAATCTAACATGGCGGCTTTCCTCAAAACTCATTAATATTATACCGTTGATTTGTTGAGCGATAGTATTTATGGAACGAACCGCGAAGACGCGAAAGAAGAGAAGATGATCGGTAATCTCGACTGAGTTGAGCTGAATGAATTTTTGTAAAATATTTGCTGAGACTTACGCGATCGACTAAACTATGTCTAACCAGTCGGTTCTAATGGGGAGCAGCCGTTAGAGGAAACGGGGAAAGTTCGGTGTAAGTCCGGCGCTGTCCCGCAACTGTAATGAGAGTTTTGTCGCTTTCTGAGTCAGGATGCCCGCCGATGTGTTAGTTTACATAGTCTCATCTGCGAGGTTCAGTGTGAAGGCCAGAAATCGGAAATTGGTCAGCTTGGGATTGATGGCTGGCTTGAGTTGTTATATTGTCCTGGGCACGGCAACGCCCGCCGCAGCTATGCACATTTCGGAAGGTTTTTTGCCGGTGCAATGGGCTGCGTTTTGGTGGATTGTGGCGCTGCCTTTTTTTGCAGTAGGTTTGCGCTCAATTACTCGTATTACAAAAGAACACCCGGAACTTAAACTATTGCTAGCTTTAGCCGGTGCGTTTACTTTTGTACTTTCTGCTTTAAAAATTCCCTCGGTAACGGGGAGTTGTTCTCACCCAACGGGTACCGGTTTGGGTGCAATTTTGTTCGGCCCTTCGGTGATGGCTGTACTGGGGGCTTTAGTTCTGCTGTTTCAAACGTTACTGTTAGCGCATGGTGGGCTGACAACGCTGGGAGCTAATATGTTTTCGATGGCGATTGTTGGCCCTTTTGCTGCGTATTTTATCTATAAATTGCTGTTGCGAACTGGCAGGCAACGGGCGGCAATTTTTTGTGCGGCGGCTTTGGCAGATTTGCTGACTTACGTGGTTACTTCGATTCAGTTGGCATTAGCTTTCCCCGCAGCAAGTGGCGGTTTTATGGCTTCGTTTCTCAAGTTTGCTGGCATCTTTGCTATCACTCAAGTACCCCTTGCGATTAGTGAGGGATTGCTGACTGTATTGGTCTGGAATTGGCTGCATTCTTACGGGCAGCAAGAGCTAAAAACTCTCAAGTTATTGATGAGACAGGAGTCATAAGCCATGAGTCAAAAAAACACAAGAAATCAGCAAGCTACTTCACAACAAAATTGGATGTTGGTAATTGCTGTTATCGCGCTTGCCGTTATTCCCCTAGTTTTTGTCCGGGGTGAATACGGCGGAGCGGATGGGGAAGCTGAGAAAGCGATTACGGAAATTCAACCGGACTATCAACCTTGGTTTAACCACTTTTTTGAGCCTGCTAGCGGAGAAATTGAAAGTTTGCTGTTTGCGACTCAAGCAGCGCTAGGGGCTGGCGTAATTGGCTACGCGATCGGGCTTTATAAGGGACGCACGGAATCTCATAAATCTGATGATGAATCGCCGTCGGAATAAATGGCGAATAAACGGCGAATAGAATTCGCTTCTACACATACAAAGTCCGCCTGCGCGGACTGGAAGACTTTGGAATGAATCATCAGATTGATAGTCTGGCTTATACAAATCGCTTGCGGGGATTGCCGCCAAGTCACAAGTTATCCTTTGCGATCGCCCTGTTAATTCTGTCTCTAGTTTCTGGGGCGATCGTCCAATTGTCGATCGCCCTTTGGTTGGCCGTCTGGATCGTCGTCTATGCGGGTATTCCGGGGAAACTGTATTTGCGGTTGCTGTCGCTACCGTTGATGTTTTTGCTGACAAGTTTGCCTGCTTTGGCGATGGGTGCGGTTGAGTTAAGTCAAATCCAGGAAATTCAGTGGGATATTTGGCAAGGTTGGGGCATTAGCATCGGCACTTTTTATCTGTATGTGAGTCGCACTGGAATATACCAAGTGAGCTTGCTATTTGCCCGCGCCTTCGCATCGACAAGTTGTATGTATTTCATCCTCTTGACAGTTCCATTTACCGAAATCTTGCAAATTCTCAGACAATTACGCTGTCCAGAGTTGGTCACAGAACTGCTATTACTAATGTATCGGTTTATTTTTAGCTTATTGGCGATCGCCGATGAACTTTGGATTGCCCAAAACTCCCGCTGCGGCTACCGCACTTGGAAACTAGGAATGCGTAGTTTAAGCATTTTAATCGGGCAATTGCTTCAGCGAACTTTGGAAAACTACCGTCAAGTTTCGTTGAGTTTAGCGTCACGGGGCTTTAATGGAGAACTGCGCGTTTGGAATTCTTACCCTTACAAACCTTCGCGAAGATATACATTAGAAGCTTTGTTTGGTTGCACGGTTTTAACTTTGTTAAGTGTGGTATTTCAACGCTAAATTTATTGTTATTTCTGGACGAATGGGGGCCAGAAACCGGGTTTTTTACCGAACCTGCGAGCTATAACGTGTCTTTTCGTAATAAAACCCGGTTTCTTTGGTCGGAGTGGGTAAGTCCTGCATTATATTCACGATTAGTGGCGGTGGTTAATATCAACGAGACTTACGCATCACAAGCAAAGAAACCGGGTTTTTACTGAATCTGCGGGTTGTAACCAAGTATTCTCGCCAAAAACCCGGTTTCTGACTACCCGCGCGTCCACGACTATTGTTGATAATTCTCCTATTCTCGTTAGTTTAGCGGGCCGGATTTGCATAAGGGCGATCGCACTTCCTGCAACAGCTATTACAAATATGACTTTTATGAACTTAATTAATGAATTATATGAATTGACGTAAACAGTAATTGAATGAATAATAACAGTATCAAAATAAAGAGAAAAAATCATGTATCAAGATACTAACAAAAAAAACAGCCCGCCGCCCATTGTTTTTATTATTGCCCTCGGCTTAATTGGGTTTGGCGCATACAAGTTCCTTCCCGGTTTATTGAAAGCCCAAACTTCAAATACACCTACATCTACATCTACACCTGCAACGATCGCACCCGGAACGATCGCAAATCGCATCAGTTTAGGAAACCAAATATTAGTAGCCTCCCAAACAACAGCAGCCAAACAAGCAGGAACTCAAGCTTTTGCTGAGGGTAATTACCAAGCTGCCGCCGAATATTTTGAGAAATCGCTGCAACAAAATCGCAACGATCCGGAAACCATTATTTATTTGAATAATTCCAAAGCAAGCAATGGTTCTTACTTGAAAATTGCTGTCAGCGTCCCCATTGGTAGCAACCCCAATGTCGCCCAAGAAATCCTTCGAGGTGTTGCCCAAGCTCAGGATGAAGTCAATACTAGCGGTGGCATAAACGGGGCAAAACTGCAAGTAGAAATTGTCAACGATGACAACAGTCAAGAGGTTGTCAGAGAAGTTGCAAGGACATTGACAAAAGATCCGAGTATACTAGGAGTAATTGGACACAATGCTAGCAACGCATCTCTCGAAGCTGCTCCGATCTATCAGCAAGAAAAACTGGTAATGGTTACACCGACGAGCTTTGCCAATAATCTATCAGGATTTGGCAGCTACATATTTCGGACAGTACCCAATATTAGCTTAATGGCTGCTCCTTTAGCAGAATATGCAGTCAAAACAGCAGGCCAAACTAATATTGCCATTTGTTATGACTCCCAAGCACCGGATAACATATCATTTAAAGATGAATTTGTAGCATCTCTTACTGCTGCTGGCGGCAAATTAGTTCCTACTGTTTGCGACTTTTCATTACCCTCTTTTAATCCCGAAAGTGCGATCGCCGATGCTGTCAGCAAAGGTGCACAAGGATTGATGGTAGCACCCCACATCGATCGCATTGACCGTGCGATTTCTCTGGCTCGCAGTAATCGAGGCAAATTGCCACTCTACGGCAGCACTACGCTCTACACCTTTCAAACTTTAAAAGACGGACAAAAAGACGTTGACGGGCTTGTTTTGCCCGTTCCCTGGCATCCTGAAACTAATCCCGGTAGCCGTTTCCCAGAAAATGCCCGCCAGCGTTGGGGAGGCATTGTGAATTGGCGAACAGCAACGAGTTTTGACGCGACTCAAGCTGTGATCGCTGGCTTGCGGCAAAGCAATACGCGGGAAGGATTGCAACAAGCACTCAGAAATGCGAGTTTTTCGGCAGCAGGTTCAAGCGAGGATGTGAAGTTTTTGCCCACGGGCGATCGGGCTGGTAAGCCGATTTTAGTGCAAGTTAAACAAGGAGGAAGCACTGGCTATAACTTCGTCCCGTTGCGGTAACTTTGTTAAGTAATATCATGTCTTGTCGATCGACCGTGATTCCTGTAGGGGCGGGTTCACTAACAATAATTGCCGAAAACCGACAATTTCATAAACCCGCCCCGGCCTGTTTATTAACGATTTTTAAGATAAAATGAAATGAGTAGATTAAAGGAGAGCGTTGTGTATGATCGCGCAAGTTGAAACCAAAACCTACACCGCTGAGGAATATCTAGAATTGGAAATCAATTCTCAGGATCGGCATGAATTTATCAATGGGGAGATTGTTCTGATGGCTGGCGGCACACCGGATCACAATGAAATTACCACTAATTTAGTTGTTGCGCTGAAACTGGCGTTAAAAGGGAAACCATATCGGACTTTTAGTTCGGATCAGCGGCTTTGGGTTCCGCAGCTTAATAATTATACTTACCCGGATGTGATGGTGGTAGCGCGCCCGATAGAGCTGCAATCTGGACGGACGGATACAATTACCAATCCGCTGCTCATTGCTGAGGTGCTGTCTAAAGGTACTAAAGCTTATGACCGCGATGAAAAGTTTGCTGCCTATCGCAGTATTCCTAGTTTTCAGGAGTATTTATTAATCGACCAATATCGGCTACAGGTGGAGCAATATTCTAAAACTGATGCGAATAAGTGGATTTTTTCGGAATATAGCTGTATGGGCGATCGGCTGAGTTTAACATCTGTTGCTGTGGAAATTTCGCTGGCCGATTTGTATGAAAATATTGAGTTTGGTGAATAGGCGGAAGGTTTTTTGTCAAATGTTCCAAATAGTGGTAATATTTCCATATATCGATCGGCTCTGATGAAAAACACACATCAGACGTAAGGGGGAAAGTTCGGTGCGAATCCGGCGCTGTCCCGCAACTGTAATGAGATCATTGCATCTCTAAGTCAGGATGCCCGCCGATTTGTTTACCTGTTGTTTTTCATCTGCGAGGTATGGATGATGGTGAGTTCAATATTTTTACAAATAATCTGCTGTTGTGCTCCGTTTCCCGATCGACAATAACGAAATTTTAGGCAGCGGGAAACTAAAAAAATGCGAATCGAAGATAGTGTTTGGCAGGGTAGTTTTGGCTACTGGCAAAACTTGTTTATTCATCAGAATATTTTGTCGATCGGACATACTGCTTGGAATGGCTTTTTGCATCAAGGACGAGGCTTGGTTGCTTGCAAAATCAATACTCCCATTAACGGTTCGGTGAATTGGAGCGTAGATACTATCAAGTACGATCTGCAATTTATTCCGCAATTGCACGCGACTGCTTATTTGCAACAACTAGAAATAGAGGAGAACACTGTTTTAAATCTGCTCCAAATCATTGCTGGCTACGAACCCAAGGCAGCAATTATATTTTTGTCGATCGCCAACCGTCAGATTGATATCAATTTGTTGCAAAAGTTGGCAATTTCTCCTGTTGAGTGCTATGAACAGGTATGCAAGCGCTGGGAAGAATTTCAACTCTGCCCTAAATCCTAAAACTTACTAAATTTTCCGAATGCCGCAGCCAAAATCAATCGAAATTTCCAAGGTAACTCGCTACCAAAATGCAGCGCTTAATTACTATTTGGGCCTGACAGATTCGCCCTACCTTCACTACGGCTATTGGGAAACCCTACCTGTGCCCGCTGACGAACTAACGATCGCACGATTGCGCCTAGCTCAGCAAGCTTATACTGTAAAACTGTTGGATGCAATCCCCAAAGGCACTCATACGATACTCGATGTGGGCTGCGGGATTGGCGGAAATGCGGCTTATTTGCTCGATCGAGGTTTTGCAGTGGAAGGGCTCGCACCCGATCCGTTCCAACAACAGCGCTTTCTTAAGTGTACGGGCGATCGGGCAATCTTCCACCTCACGAGGTTTGAAGACTTCAAAGCAACCCATTTCTACGATCTTATTCTCTTTAGCGAAAGTAGCCAGTATATGTCGGCTGTTGATATTGCTAACGGTGCCGCCAAAATCCTCAATCCGGGCGGTTACGTTTTGCTGGCTGATATGCTGCGATCTGATGCTAATTATAAAGAGGGAATGTTCTCTAATTGTCATGTTGTTACGGAACTTCATGCAGCATTAAAGCAGGCTGGATTCACTTTAGTAAAAACTGAGGATATTTCCGCCCATATTTTGCCAACAATCGATTTGTATGTCGATACTTTCCGCCGATATGGACTAAATACAATGATCTATGTTGCAGATTTGATTGCGATCACAGTTCCCCCCGTCCACAAATTCCTGCGCTGGATATTTCGCCGCTGGTTCAAGAAGTTGGTGGTTGAAGGATTGGAGGCAAGCCAACTTTTTGAGCAACATCTCTGTTATGAAATGCAGCTTTGGCAGTTATCAAAATCTGATCAAGGCTGACACAAATACAATGGAAATCGGTAATCGGTAATCGGTAATTGGTAATCGGTAATTGGTAATTGGAGGCATAGCCTCCGGGTATTTATTCCCAGGCAGAGCCTGGGAACAAGGCTATAAGCTGTTGTTGATTTAAATTGTATGTTGAGGGCGGGCAAGATGCCCACTCCACAATAAGGAAAATTTATTTCCCATGCAATTTAAATGCGTATTAGCTTAACAAATAACAAATAACAAATAACAAATAACAAATATGTCTGAATGGATTCTCGAATTCGCTGGCACTTCCTACTCCTATCCCTGCGGTTCGCGAGTGGCAATTCAGGGTTTAAATCTCAAAGTCCCTGCTGGGAAACGGTGCGGGCTGATCGGTCAAAATGGCTGTGGCAAAACCACATTTTTTCTGTTAGCAAATGGCTTATATCAACCGCAACAGGGAATCATTAGCTGGCAAGGTGAACCCTTTCGCTACGATCGCAAATCTTTGATGCAACTGCGCCAACAAATCGGACTCGTCTTTCAAAATCCCGAACATCAATTAGTAGCTTCGACGGTAGAAGAAGATATTTCCTATGGATTGTACAATTTAGGCTTGAGAGAATCCGAAATAGCTCAACAGGTACAGCAGGCGATCGAGCAATTCGATCTAAGCGAACTCGCCCGCGAACCAATTCACAATCTCAGTTTGGGGCAGAAAAAGCGGGTTTCCATCGCCGATATCATGGTTCTCAAACCGAAACTGCTGCTGTTAGATGAACCTACCGCCTATCTCGATCCGCGTCACACCCGACAATTGATCGGTTTACTTCAACAAATTCACAGCACTGGAACCACAATCCTTTTAGCAAGTCACGACCTCGATTTCATCTACCGCTGGGCTGATTGGGTGTTTGTCATGGATCGAGGAAAATTGATTTTAGAAGGAACACCGGAAACAGTTTTTGCTCAGCGGGATGTGTTGGAACAATTGCAGCTTGGTGTACCGCTGGCGATCGAGCTGATGGAGCAAATAAGGGCGATGTTTCCCACAGACGATCGCTCAAAAATCCCCGCTTTCGAGCAATGGCAACAACAAATTTTACAAGCACGTCGGCTGCTTTAACGGAACTTAGACAATTGATAATTGGGGTTACTGGTGCACGGTATGAATTACTTTTTCGCTTGAAGTTACAAAACTCACCCTCAAGCCGGTTTATAGCAATTGGGAAATCTTGAATTCATACCTCTATTCAGCAACGCCGTTTATAGCAGCAATTGGGAAATCTTGAATTCATACCTGTATCCAGCAACGCCCCCCCGTGGTGGGAAGTTCAGATTACACATTACCAATTAAAAATTGATTTAGGAAAAAGGCGATCGCCCCACTGCCGATCGGCACAGTCAGATTGTCAATTCCCAGCTTGGAAACTGACTCCAAAGTAGCAGCAACTAAAGCTACAACAGCCGACACAGCCCAAGTTTGCCAAACTGCGCCTTGAACCGCCAGCAAAATCAAACTGCTAACAGCAAAACTCACCAAATACATAGTTGCAGAACCTTCCCAACTTTTCTGAATTCCCCCAACTCGATAAATATGTTTGCCGTATTTCTGGCCGATGACAGCAGCCAATCCGTCGCCCCAAGTCATGACTAAAATGCCCAAAGCAGCGTATTCCTGATGTTGCAGCGGCCAAAACCAAGCCACGAGAACGCTGATACTAACAGCATAGAAAAAAGTCCCCAAACTCTTCCGGTTGATACTGTTAAGACTGGGCAAAATCGGAACTTGGTAAGAAATTAGGGCGATCGCGCCTGCTAAAACTCCCGCCGAAATCCCCACCCAACCGGGTATTTCCAGCCACCAAGCCAGCAAAATCACATTTCCAGTACCGATGTGAACAACCTTCCGCGATACTTCAGCATCGACAGAAGTAAAGCGATTTAAGCCCTCAGCTACCAGTAAAATCACACCCAGCCAGACTCCCACGAGGGAAATTTGCAACCACACAGTCGGAATTTCAGCAAATATAGACACGATATTTAGGAAAAACTTAGATGGAGCACTGTTTACTACTTTAGTGGAAAGCGCGATCGCTCTGTTCGGTGTTGGGAGGATTTTCAACCGTCGCTACGGTATAATTTACTCGCTCTCCTGTGGTCGGTTTTGGAGACAAGGTGAGTTAGTCTAATAAAATTAGTCGTTTGAAGTTTTGAGAGGCTCAGAGAATCTAATTACTATGCAGTATGTCTTAATTATTCATGAAGTAGAAAATTATGAAGCTTGGAAACAGGTATTCGATCGTGCTGAAAGCATCCGAAAAGAAGCTGGCGAGCGCTCCTATCAAGTCTTGAAGTATGACAATGAACCCAACAAAATCGTTCATTTCTCCGCGTGGACATCAACAACAGATGCAAGAGCGTTCTTTGAGTCGCCTGCACTGGTTAAAATTAGAGAGGAAGCGGGAGTTAAAGCTCCTGAATTTATTTATCTAGACCAATTAGAGTCAGGAGTATTGTGAAAGACGTATTTGTATAATGTAAGTTGTTCAAACTAGATGGTTAAGTTTTGAGTATGTACGAAGGTAGCTACTACCAGCTAATGGCCGAGTACAATTGCTGGATGAACCAAAAAATATATTCTGTATGCTCGGCAATTCCTGATGAACAGCGCAAACAGGATATGGGTGCTTTTTTCAAGTCGATTCATGGCACTTTGAATCACTTACTGTATGGTGACAAAGCATGGATGGGGCGTTTCACTCTTCACCCATTTTCTGTTACCGTTATCGGTGAAGAACTTTATGTTGAATTTGAGGTTTTGAGAGCAGAACGGGAGACAACGGATCGGCAAATTATAGAATGGTCTAGACACCTTAATTCTGACTGGTTGAGTCAACCGTTTGAGTACACAAGCAATGTAGATGGTAAATGCCGCGTGCTACCGACTTGGGTTTTGGTGACACATATGTTTAATCATCAAACTCACCATAGAGGGCAAATTACCACACTGCTCAAACAACTTGGTTACGACGCAGGCGTTATAGATATTCCGTGGCTACCCGCTATATCATTGGGATAATTTCTGCACACACGAGCGAGATGATTGTTGACTGTTGACTGTTGACTGTTGACTGTTGACTAAAATTATCCTTTCGGGACAACTGACTGTTTGGATACTTGAACAATACTGATGCAACCGGAAACGATAGGAAAGGGGCTATCGAGCCATAGAAATAGCAGGAGAAACGGACACTCCTGCTAAACCACTACTATTTTGGCGAATTCGCGCCTTGTTACGCCGGCACTCCCAAGGGAATTCCTTTCTTGTCAGCCACAGCGACCGCTTGTCGCAAGGCTGCGGTACGATCGCTCATGACATGCTCTGGCGCGATCAGATCCAACAATCCCAACTTCTGCAAGCGCTGCTGAATTTTCTCGCTGGCACCGACAATGTAAACCTGCAAACCCTTATCGCAGGCATCGCGAATCGCATTTTCGATCGCTAGCGAAGCCGTCACCCCCAGCATGGGCACAGCACTCAAATCCATCACCAAAGCATCCGCATCCTTCATAGCATTGTGTTCGCGGGAGATCGCCTTTGACAACCCAAAAATCATCGGGCCGCTCAAGCAGAACAGCAACACGCGCCCCTTACCCTGATCCAAGAGTTGCTTCTCCTCCTGACTGAGGAGAACCTCATCATCCGTATCGGAAATCAGCTTCACTCCTGCAGACTGCAAACTACTCAACCGTTCGATAGTCAGGATATTGGCAATAAAGACGCCCACACCCACCGCCACAATCAGATCCACAAACACCGTCAAAAACAGCACCCCGTACATGATCAGGGAACCCTTAACAGATACTTTGTGCGATCGTTTCAGGAAACTCCAGTCAAGGATATCAATCCCCACCTTCAGCGCAATCCCCGCCAACACCGCCATCGGAATCGGTTCAGTTAACTTCGCCGCCCCCAAAACCACCACCAGCAACACCAACGCCCGAGTTAAACCCGACAACGCCGAAGTCGCGCCTGTTTGGATATTGACCACAGTTCCCATCGTTGCCCCGGCGCCCGGTAAGCCACCGCAGATACCCGATACGATATTGCCAATCCCTTGACCGATCAACTCCTTATCCGACTTGTGCTCCGTCCGCGTCAGACTGTCCGCCACCACCGCCGTCAGCAAGGTATCGATACAGCCCAGCATCCCCAGCATCACCGCATCCACAAACATCACCGTGATTTGACCGGCGGAAAAAGTCGGCAATTGCAAGGGGGGCAGTCCCACCGGAATTTCCCCAATCCGGCGAATATCCGCGCCCTGAAACACAGTCATGGAAATTACCGTGCCGACAATCAGCGCTATCAATTGCGGGGGCACGATTTTCTTCAGCTTTTTGGGCATCAGGAAAATAATTGCCACCGTCAAGGCACCCAGAATTGCTTCCGGCGGATTTACGTTTGCCAGCAACTGCGGAATTGCCATAAAAGTGCCCAAAACACCGCCCTTGGGAGGGGCTTGACCCAGAAACGGTGCAATTTGCAGAATGATCAAAATCACGCCAATTCCCGACATAAAGCCGGAAATCACGCTGTAGGGCATCAGGGTGACGTATTTACCTAGCTTGAAAATACCAAAGATGATTTGAAACAGCCCCGCCAGCATCACAACGGTAAATGACATTGCTAGCCCTTGTTCGGGATTGCTGGCGGTGAGGGATGCGACGATCGCAGTCATCACCACAGTCATCGGCCCTGTGGGTTCAGAAATCAGTGTTGGGGTGCCACCAAACAGCGCCGCAAAGAAGCCAACGCAAATGGCACCGTACAGTCCCCCGATCGGCCCGATTCCCGAAGCGACCCCGAAGGCGAGGGCAAGGGGCAGCGAGACGATGGCAGCCGTGACACCGCCGAAGATGTCGCCCTGGAGATTATTGAAACTAATCCGATTAGTGATTGACATGAGTGGTGCATTAATAAACTAGACAGAATTTAACAATGCTGACTTTGAGCCCTTCACCAAGTCTCAGGGCCAAAGTTTTCTCGAATGGCATGATCGATAACACAAGCAGGGCAGACCCAAAAAAAGGTCTGTACTCGTGCCCGATCAATGTCAAACTCGTAAATACTTAATTTTTCAGTATTTCTTAATTTCTTAATTTAATGTAAAACGTGTCATATCGAATTTTTATTTTTTGCCAACTCTCGGAACAATCCCCGGCAAGTTCTTGCTCTAGCACAATCTGAGCAAATCTCAAGGCCAGACAAAACCCCGTACTGTAATTAAAATTAATATATTATCCGCTGCTGAGAATTAATAATTCTTATTGATAGTTATTTCATCAACTCTCGCACAAGCTCAAACGCCCTGGGACGCAACTCGACGGGCAGCAACGACAATCCCAAACCCGCCCACATTTTCGCCGCAGAAACAGACTTTCCCGCCCGCACCATCAGGCGCCCTTTTGCAGTTTCACCCACCTCAATCAGCCGCAAGCCTAACGCTAATTGAGTTTCGGCAATCCTTTTGAGCCTGACAGTTTCCAACTTCTCCGACTCAAACTCGTAGCCGGTTAAATAGCGCAATTTATCGCTTAAATACGGAATTGCCCGATCGACTCCTTGCTGTCCTGCATGAACTCGATACTCCATCAACAGCTCCGGCAAGTAATAGCACTTTTTGCCCGCAATCGCAAGTCTCACAAACAAATCGTTATCTTCGCAATTTTGCAAATTCGGCCGCAGAAATCCGACTTCTTCCAGCGCGCGCCGCCGAAACAAAGTCGCCCCTATTTGCAAACTTTGTCTGAGAAAAACTGCCGATAGCAAATCTTCAATAATTCCCGCCGACAACTCGGTGCGGCCCCACCGCTGCGAATTGAGTTTCGTCTGGCTTTCGTCAATATAATTGTTAATGTCGATCACCCAGTGATCGGTACTGACAAAATCAATGCTGGGGTCTTTATCTAAAATAGCCGATGTCCGCTCTAGAAATTGCGCGCTCAGGCGATCGTCATCGTCAAACTTGATAAAATATTCGCCCCTTGCCGCCGCAAAGCCCGATCGCATATTATTACTCTTGCCGATATTCTGCGGGTGGCGAATGTAGCGAATTCCGCGATGGCGTCCCGCCCCGCAAGCTACGACAAATTCCGACATCAACAGAGGAGTGCTGTCAGTAGAACCGTCATCACAGATAATTAATTCAAAATCTGTATAAGTTTGAGCTAGCACGCTGGCGATCGCACTAGCTAGCAAATGGACTCGATTGCAAGTAGGAATGCAAACACTAATTTTCGGCACTACGACTATTTTAGATTTGAAATTGTGGAAAAAATTCGCACTTCAGTCCAGGGAAATAAACCACCAATGCCCAATGCCCAATGCCCAATGCCCAATGTATTTTAATTTAAACGAGCCGTACATTCTAGAATTAACTTTTGATTCACCAAAGCAAACGGTTGAATTTCCAAAGCGCGACGAAAAGCTTGAATAGCATTGAGGTATTCTCCCAAGGCAGCGTAGCACAAACCCAGACCGTGCAACGCCCCAAAATGCACCGGGTTCAGTTTGAGGACAATTTGGCAGTCGTCGATCGACTTTTTATAATTTCCTTGAGTATAGTGAAGTACGGCGCGTCGGTTCCAAGCTTCCGCAAAATCCGGCGCTTCCGCAATCAATTTCGTCAGCAAATCCAAAGCGTGGTGAACATCGCCTGCATCCAGCGAAACTTGCGATCGCCTGAGAATTTGCATCCCATACTCACCCTTCTGGTTAAACCAAGTGCGCCAGAGTTCTGTAGTTGCCCGATCGCGAACAATTTCGTCGGACTTTTTCAAGTCTTCCAGCAGCGCCTTAACAGATAATTCGTCCATAGGTGCGAAGATTGTTAAAAAGATTTTATCAATCAATTTTATCGCTTGGCGGTAACTTTATTTATTCCACATCCCATGAAGATTTTGATGCTTTCCTCGACATTTCCCTATCCGCCCAGCCGCGGAGGAACTCAGGTAAGGACGTTTAATTTATTACAATACTTGAGCCAGCGACATGATGTAATTCTCGGCACTGTACGATCGCCCGATGTCACCGATGCACAAATCGACACATTGCGCCAGCAAGTCACAGAATTAGCAGTTTTTCCCAACCCGCTAGCACCCCCCCAACCCCCCCTTGCTAAGGGGGGGCTAAGACTCCACCAGGAGACTGAGGAAGGATTCTTGCCTCCCCCCCTTAACAAGGGGGGGACTGAGGGGGGGTTCTCTGAAATAATAGGAAAATTCCACAGATTCAGTCGATTTTTGTTGTCCGGGACACCTCCGAACGTACTCTCAAGCTACTCCCAATCAATGCAGAATTGGGCAGACGAATTGGTAACAGCAGGCAAATGCGATGCTGTCACCTGCGAGCACAGCGTTAACGAGATTTACGTGCGTCCAGAATGGCGGCAAAAACTGCTGACAGTAGCAAACATTCACAGTTCCGTTTGGGGCACTTGCAGGGAAATGTTAGCAACCGGCACCTCGGAAAAACCCCTGCGCGATCGACTAAATTTACCGCTACTCGCCCGCTACGAAAAACGCTATTGTTCCAAATTCTCCCGCATTGTCGCGACAACATCCACAGACAGAGAGCAACTCCTCGAATTACTGTTGCCTCCGGTTCCAGTGCGAGGAAAACAAGATTTTTTTGTACCTCCCATAGATGTAATTCCTAACGGCGTGGATTTAACTCAATTTCCCTATCGATCGATCGATCCGGGAGGACACACGTTAATTTTTGCAGGCGCAATGAACAATTTGCCCAATATTGACGCGGCACGGTTTCTCAGTTTGCAAATACTGCCGCCTTTGCAGCAGCGCTATCCCGATGCTACCCTCACCTTAGTAGGGGCTTCGCCAGTCCCGGAAGTGCTCGCCTTGGGGGAACTTCCCGGAATTCAAGTAGTAGGCCGGGTGCAAAGGGTGGCAGAATATTTGCATCAAGCTGCTGTTTGTGTGGTGCCGATGCGGATTGGTTTTGGGATTAAAAATAAAACTTTGGAGGCGATGGCTGCGGGAACTCCCGTGGTTGCTAGCGATCGAGGTTTGGAGGGTTTAGCCGTCGATGGCGGCCCACAACTGATAAAGGCCTTGCGGGCGAACAAAGTTCAGGAGTATGTTGAGGCGATCGCCAGTTTGTTTGAAAATCAGCAGCTAAGACAGGAGCTCTCTGTCAACGCTCGATCGCTCGTTGAAAGCCAATACACTTGGGATATCATAGGTCGGCAGTACGATCGGCTATTGCAATTTTAAACTCTAAATTCTAAAATCTAAATTCTAAAATGGCATGATGGAACACAAAATTAACCCCTCAAAAAATCGAGCCAAACCCCCAGAAAATCCCAAAGTTGCTCCTCCTCCGACAAGACGCCGGCGCCAAACCCGACGCCCCAAAAATCTTCAAGAGTCCCAGCGTCCAATACCTACTCCCCGAACTCGCGCCAGATATCCCTGGAAAAGACTGATAGCTAATTTGACAGCCCTCAGCATCTTGGGTGGCTGTGCAGCCTTAATGGGAGGCGGCGCTTGGCTGAGTTATCAGCTAATTGTCGATCCCAA
Source organism: Microcoleus sp. N9_B4 (assembly GCF_036701635.1). Taxonomy (NCBI): domain Bacteria; kingdom Bacillati; phylum Cyanobacteriota; class Cyanophyceae; order Oscillatoriales; family Microcoleaceae; genus Microcoleus; species Microcoleus sp. N9_B4. The sequence goes on from NZ_JAUBRC010000001.1 coordinate 257,076, forward strand.
TGGCAACAAGTTGATCTCTCAGTTTGTGCCGGAATGGTCGCGCCTGCCTACAGGTAGCAGAGATTCGATCCAAACTCTCGATCAAATCAAAGCCAGCATCCGCAAATTGGGATTCGTAACCGGAGAACCCCTGCCTCTTCCCGTCGATCAATCCCGCGATAATTCTATTTCCGATTTGCTATTGCCGGTGATGGTAGAAAGAACTGTGAAGGCTTCTACGGTTTGCAAAAATCCTTGCCGTCAAATTGTCGAACTTCGGGTGTACAAGCGAGTACAGTTGCCCGATCGCAGTTCCGATAAAGAGCAGTATTTTCAGTTAGCAAGTTCTGTGAATCTAGAAGGCCCTGCGGAATCTTTTGTCATTGCTTCTTTAGCTGACTCTACATCTAACAATCAAGCCTCGAATCAGTCCCTACCCCTAACAGAACTGCGCCGCTTTGATGGAAAGCCCCCCGCATCCGGCATTTGGTTTAATGTCAGCGGTCAACTAAAGCAGGGCGACAAGAAAATACCCTACGGACAAGTCGTTCGCTACAATCCCAGCCAAAATCATTTAATGCCGCTGTTGGAGTGGGCGAGTGCGGCCGGACAACCGCCGAATTGGCAGCAAATTGTTAAGGGCGAAAACCCGCAGTTGGCGATCGACCAAACAGTTGGTTTAGAGCCACAATTTACCCTTTATCAAATTGGCCCGCGCAAATTTTTGCCCAACCCAGTTCAGTTAACCGCTATTTCTTTAGAAGAATTTGCCTTCAATGACGAGACTTACAAAAATGGGCTGCGACTGGCAAAAAGTGGGCTGTGGTCTCCAGCATTAAATGTTATGCGTGTGGCGAAGGGGAAAGCCGGCAAAAATTGGCCTGCTGTCGCGCAAGCTCAGCTAGAAACGATCGAATTTCACGCTAAAATTACTCGGGCTCAGGCGATCGCATCTTGGGCCAGTCCCGGTCAACAAGTTCTCGCAGAATTGATCGACGGCCGCTGGAGTGAAGCTTTGCAAGTATTTGAAGCCGATCCGAGTAACAGTCACGAAATAGCCACAACCCTCAAAAATGACAGCGGGCGGATCTGGAACCGCATCGACGCCGCCTTGAGAGTGAATGCCGCTGACGCCGATGTCAAGGCTTGGGGTGCCCTGATTGTAGCGTCTCAAGACGGCACTCGTGAGGCGATGAATTGGCTCGACCAGCAATCAGATACTGACAGCGAAACAAGAAGTCGAATTCGGAATTTGGTCAACAAACTTCAGGAAGCAGTTTCTCAGGCGGAAAGTTTAGAAGCCCACAAGAGTCAAATTATGGGTTCTGCTACTTTAATTAACAGTGTCAATCCCGCTGAGTGGCTGGAACCAGAACCGAACAATGAGTTAAAATTGGCAGGAGAACAAGTGTGGTACCAGGTGCAGGTAGCGAGTTTTTACGACGGTAGCCGCTGGGTTAATTCGCCATTTTCTGATGTAGAAGTGAGCTCTTTTCCTGCTACTCAAGTCAAGTGGCTCTGGGGGCGGCTGGGCTTGCAGGCTGACCCCAAGATTAAGATTGAGGTAGCGATGGCTAACGGTCAACAAAGAGTTGCTGTAGGAACGGTGAAAGCAGTGCAGATTCAAGACGGAAGTCTGCGCTTGCTGGCAGCGGTTGACAAGCGATCGTAATCTGGCAGAAAGCATTCGGCAGATAGAACAGTCCCGGAGGCACTCTTGACACAAAGAAACCGGGGTTTTTTACCATTTCTGCCGATCGCAACAGAAGTATTCTCGTAAAAAAACCCGGCTTCCTTCCACCTGTACGTCCAAAACTAGGAAAAAGGAAAATTCTTTCTTTTGCCCCTCCCGCAACTCCGAAAGCAGCGCAATCTCAAAACTCTTCCCCTTATTCCTCTCGAACTCGGACAACAATGCAGACAAAAATTTTGTTAATTTAATTAATTAACACAACCTGTGCAAAAAAAACCCAGAGATGTCAAATCGCGCCCTTTTTAGAGAGTGCTGCAATCATCTGCCGTTTCACTGCTTTAGCCCAAAGCTCAAACTCCAAACTGTTGATATTCTGAATTTTCACTTCCTCAACAGGCTGAGTTGGGGCTTCCTTCTGTGCTGTAGTCTCCATTGTTTTTTCCCTCGTCAAAAAATGTTAGTAGTCGATCGCAAACGGTTAGCATCATACATCTATTTTATGAACTAATTCTTGCGATTAATTACACTAAAGGCAGAGATTTTACCCATAATATGCAGTAAATACATTGAGATAATGCAATTTACGAATTTAACGTAATAAAATCCTACAATCCTTGCTCTATATAGGCTTTCCCTGACATTAAAATCTTACAATTTACATTGTCTGCCACTATCAAACCACTACTTATGTTATAAAACTTACTGTTAAATGAATGTATTGGCATATACAACAGAAAATAATTTTATTGAATTCACATAGTGCCGTAAAGTCGATCGCCCGCATCTCCCAATCCGGGTACAATATAGCCGTGCTCATCCAAACACTCGTCAACAGCAGCCGTATAAATCTGCACGTCAGGGTGTTGTTCGTGAAAGTGTTTAAGTCCCTCCGGCGCCGCCAGCAAGCACAAAAATTTAATAGACTTTGGATTAACTTCTTTCAGCCTATCCACTGCCGCCACTGCTGAATTACCAGTAGCCAGCATCGGATCGACAATTAAAACATCTCGCTGTTCGATATCCTGGGGAACTTTGAAATAATATTCAATCACCATCCGAGTTGTCGGATCGCGGTACAAACCAATATGTCCTACCCTCGCAGACGGAATCAGCTCTAAAATACTATCTAACAGTCCCTGACCTGCGCGCATAATTGAAATAATCACAATTTTCTTTTCTGCAGCCAGCACCGGTGCATTCATTTTGGCGATCGGCGTTTCTATTAGTTCGTATTTTAGCGGCAAATCTCGCGTCACTTCATAGGCTAGCAGCATCCCAATCTCTTTCAGCAATTGGCGAAATTTCGCCGTACTCGTTTGAGTTTGGCGCATGAGAGTTAACTTGTGCTGTATCAAAGGATGGTCAATGACAGTAACTTTAGCACTCATTTTTTTGAACAATTAATTTGCTTTATTCTAACTTATCAGTCATCGAGGCATTCTTGACGAAAAAAAAAGAGGTTTATGGCAGCCTCTGCCTCCAGGACTACTTATATCAAACCCCTATTGAAAACACGAATACTGCGCCAATAAAATTTGATCCTAAACTTGCCTTGCATCTGCACAGCGGGATACTAAATAATGCGAGGTTTGAAAATCACAAGAAATTCATTTTCTCGTTTCCTCTCCTTCCCGCGCTCTTCCTGGGAACGCAGATCCGGGGACAAAAGCCTCCCGACTGGTCTCGCTCGCTTTCTCGCGATCCGTCCAAGCCTGTTAACACAGATCCGGAGTTTCGCACCAAAATCTTCCGGAACTTTTACCAACAGATATGAATCTTAAGAAGTATCAGCAGAAAACCTATCTTTTCGATTAATTCACTAATCGAAAAAACCTGAATAGGAACTGCACATAAGGTCATAAGCTTGGCTGTAATGGCTTTTCATCTTTCCACATGAAGGCGGTTATATCCCAGTGTAAAAAACATTACCTAAATTCAGTTCCAATTTTTTAGGGTGCTCCTAACACACAACTTTACTTATGAAGTAAGGAGAACATCCATGAAGTTTATAAAACTATTGCTAGCTACGGCATTAATGACTGCTTCTATCAGCCCCGCCTTGGCTAATCCTGCCGTTCAAATTTTAGGTGCAAGCTACGGCGGTAGCGGTTGCCCAGATCGCTCTGCCAGCGTCAGCGTCAGCCCCGACGGTCAAGAACTGACCATCCTATTTGACAAATTTGCAGCCCTGGGAAATGTCTCAGCAGAAAGCCGAAAAAGCTGCAATCTCAGCATTCCCATCAAAGTACCCCAAGGCTTCCAAATTTCTATCTACGATGCTGATTATCGCGGCTACGTTGCTCCCAAAACCACAGGCAACCTGCGAGCAGAATACTTTTTCGCTGGAACCCGCGGCCCAGTTTTTAATCGGAATCTCAGCGGCGAAACTAACTACAATGTTCGAGATAGCTTAGCCACTGTAGCTAATGTTTGGTCTCGCTGTGGTGACAGTGTAAATATGCGAGTAAATGCTGCAATGACAGCCCGCGGTGCTGGCATGGCCACCGTTGACTCCTTCGATTTGGCTCATCGCGGTTTAGTTTATCACGTCAAATATCGCACTTGCCGCTAAGCAGCTTGTTGGGAGTGTAGTGTGAGGTATTGTTTTCAGGTTTAAATTTTGAATTTTAAGTTTTAAGTTGGAAGAGGGAAAATTATTCCCTCTTCCTTCTTGCTTCTTCCCTCTTGCTTCTTCCCTCTTGCTTCTTCCCTCTTCTTGACATCCGTTACGTCTGATATCTTGCACCATTATCGAGAACAGGCAAGATGCCTGTTCCACAAGAAAATTTATATTGTGTGGAACAGGCATCTTGCCTGTTCATAAAAAGCTAATTGAGAATGGTGCAACATATGAGTTACATCCGTTACATCCGTTATAAAATCCGTTGCCGAACTTCCCTCTTCCCTCTTCCTTCTTCCTTCTTCCTGACATCCGTTACATCCGTTACATCCGTTACATCCGTTACAGAATCCGTTGCCGAACTTCCTTCTTCCTGACATCCGTTACATCCGTTACAGAATCCGTTGCCGAACTTCCTTCTTCCCTTTAAAACACCGTCCCGTCACTTTCAATTTGAATTGGCGGCACTCCACCAGCCCTCAATTCCCCCGCAATCTTCCGCCCCGCCGCCCAAGTTCCTCCTTGCAAAATCTTCACCAGCGGCAATTCTGTCGCACTCAAATGCAGCTTTTCTCGAATAGCTGCGGCAATTGTATCTAAAAGATTCACAGTCAGCGATCGCCATTCTACTATAACTTCCGAACCAGGCAAGTAACTCTGCTCAAAAATAGCCGAATCTTTTGGCTGCAGCAGCCCGATATCCAAACACAAACCGCCGTTGCGGTACTCCGGCAATCCCGTTAACTCATCCAATCCGGCGACTTCTAAACCAAGTTCTTGCAGCGGTTCCAACAGCGAATAAGTCAACCACTGCGAGAGTTTGTGAAACGGCACCAATTCATCTCCCAGATTTTCTCCTTGCAATGCCCGATGCCGCCAAACATCGCCTAAATTAACGCCACCAATTGCATATCTTCCCGGCCAAATTTCCCCAAAGCCTGTCAAAACAGCGCTCAATACGACCGCAGCATTCACAGTTTGGGTTTCAGAAACCCGACTGTCGAGCAAGTATTTGGCCAAATTGCCAGGACGCGGGTTTTCGCTGCCAAATAATAATGGATGCTGGCAAACCGCATTTCCCAAACGCTGCAATAATTCTAATCTGCCTGTTAAACCAACTAGCGGATTGTCTCGACTTACCTGAAATCCAGCAGCTAAGGCTTCTAGTTTTAATTGAGAAAGTCCGCGAGAATCAGCTTGCCAAGGAAAATCGGGATTGCTGGAAAAAACACCTTGACAAAACATCCGTAAGCTGGCTATTGCTAACCCTTCAGAACGGCGGTACACCTGCCCGGTTTCTGGTTCACAATACTGCCAATCTGCACCAGCACCGGCATCAAGCAAAACGCTGACAATTGCTAAATCAAATTTGATCTTAGCTTGCTCTATGAGTGCAAATTCTGCTAAACCTGCATTCAATTCGGCGAGTCGCGACAAGTTGCCAGCTTCAAAATGTCGCCAGCGACTGTGAAAGGGAATGTTAAAATCGGGATACTGTTGGCGCGTTATGTCAATTACATAATTTGCTGCTTTGTCGAGTTGGGATAAATCGACGCGGAAGTAGCGGAGTTTGTCCTGGCGGGCTAAATCAAAAAGCCGATCGCACTTTTGACGAATAGCAGCCGGCGTTCTCAGATATTCTACAGTCTCAAGTTCAATATTGTGCAACTTCATACAACCAAACACCGGTAAACATCGTTTTCTTGAAAAAAGTCAAACTGACTGTAATCTAAAAGATTATCTAAAATCGCATTTTTATCGATTTTAATCAGCTTATATTCCCACTTCGACCCGCTGACTTCGCGTTTTATGTGATCGGAAACTATGACTGAATTTCTTTCTCTACCCGGAGTTACTATTTTACTTAAATCTTCCAGCCTGTCGGCTATGTTAATATCTTTTCCATAAGTGCAAGACCTAAATATATATAAATTTCCCTTAGCAACTCCCACCGACAAGCCACAAGGTATTTGATTGGCGTCAATAAAAAGTTTCCAATTCTCGCACAGACTTTCCATTGCCGCTAACGCTGAGTGAGCTTCCGGGAAAGTCAACAAATGCGAATCCCCCACAATACTCCGAATTGTGCCGCCGAATTCTTCGCAAATTGTTTTTTCAAAAGTATCAAAGTTGGTCAGCAAATATTCAACGTCTTTGATAGAATTAGATTCTTGATAAGCTATAAAACCTCTCAAATCTGCTTTAATTATTGCTTGATTTTTGATGATTCGCGTTTTGTAACTTTGGTCAACTTTATATACTTTTTCAGGTTCGCTCATCCCTTTCAAAGAAAACTCGTTGACAAAAGACGTTTGCACTTCTGCTTTGTTGAGGGCCAGCCATGCTGCTTGGGACAAATATATTTCATCCGGCGGAGTTACTGATTCTATGCGCGCTGTTAAATTCACCGTATCGCCAAAGATATCTTTATCTTGATGCAAGACATCTCCTAATGTAATCGACACGCGAATAGCCAATCGTTCGTCGTTCGCCTTACTAGATTGCTGCGCTCTCAATTCTTGCTGCATTTCTATAGCTGCTACTGCCGCTGCTGTGACGCTTGGAAAAATTATCCAAAATGAATCACCTTCCCCTTTAATCACGCTGCCTTCATTTCTGGCGCTAATATCTGAAACAAAAGTTTTATGCTCGTTTAACAAACTACTTAAGTCCGACTGAGATAATTTTTTTACTCTGACGGTATATCCACAAATATCTGTTTTTACGATCACAGTAGAACGCAAATTAGCCATAACCTACCCTGACTGATCAAAAACCAGCAATAAATTTCATTTAGCAAAGACGCGATTGTTCGCGCCCGATCGCTCGCGTCTTTGCCCTCTCAATCTCCTAAATCGCGTCCGATCGCTTCTGCAAGAATTGTAGCATCTGGCACAGGGTCTGGCGTGTAGTAGCCGGCGGCTTTTTTGGCGACGATTTCGACTTGTGCGTCTGCGGGAATCCAATCTTCAGGAATAGGGATGCGATCGACCACCTGAATGCCAGAATTGATAATCGCATTGTATTTCATATCGCTCATAGAAACTAAACTGTCAATTCGAGAGATCCCCAACCAGTGCAGCACGTCTGGCATTAATTCTTGAAACCGCATATCTTGAACTCCCGCAACACATTCAGTGCGCGTAAAATAGGCATCAGCGCGATCGCCACCTTCCTGCCGTTTTCTGGCATTGTACACCAAAAACTTAGTCACTTCCCCCAAAGCTCTTCCTTCCTTGCGGAAGTAAACTATTACCCCAGAACCGCCGGATTGTGCCGTTTGGATGCAAATTTCCATCCCGTGTACCAAATAAGGGCGACAAGTGCAGATATCGGAACTGAAGACATCAGAACCGTTGCATTCATCGTGTACCCGTACCGCCAACTGCTTATCCGGGTCAGAAATATTCGCGACATCGCCAATAATATAAACCGTAGTTCCGCCAATCGGTGGCAAGAAAACGTGTAAGTCTGGCCGCGTCACTAAATCCGAGAACATTCCGCCTGTTTGCTCGAACAGGACACGGCGGAGAACGCTTTCTTGGGCGCCAATTCGGCTAGCAATTCCCGGCAAATACCAAACCGGATCGATCGCAATTTTAGTTACTGCTAAATTGCCACCTGCTTTGACTATTTTGCCATCAATTTGCACTCGCCCCTTAGCGATGGCATCTTGCAATTCCGGCATATTAATGTGAGCTTTAGTGACAGCAATTGTCGGTCGAATATCATATCCCTGCTGGAGAAATGAAGTATAAACTTCGCTGACCAAACCCCCAAACGGATCGAGAGAAACAATCAAATTGCGATCGCCCCAACTCTGGTGTGGCCCGATGTGTGCGGCCGGAGAGGTGTTGGTAAAATCGGGGCGGTGATCTGCTTGGAGTGCACCGGAAGCCACTGCTAGCGCGCGATAAACAGAGTAGGAACCCGAATGAGTGCCGATCGCATTCCGCTGAGACGATTTGGTGAGGCTACCAATCACAGGCCCCCGTTTCAGCGGATCGATTTCTCCCCAGTGGATGGGATGAGGTTTTGTGCCGGATCTGTCGGGATGGGATGTTAAAACTATATGCTTGGGTTTTGACACAGTTGTTTTTGGCTCTTGCTATGGATGCTGCTGTTAGTTGAAAGTGAAATTGCAATTTGAAGCAGTGATTTATGATAGCAAAAGGATTCTGGATCGGGAAGTATCCGGTATAGCCAAACTCGTGACGATGATTTTATCGCTGTCCTGAAAATCTAAAAATTTTGCATAATTGCTTAAGTGATTAGGGCGGGAGTACCAACAGCAAAGCTACCTATTTAATCCAAGTTTCTCTAGCATTTATATTTTCTTTCTGCATGATATTAGTTTAACTAACCGCAGAGGGCGCAGAGGGAGTAGAGAATCTAGAAAAGAGAGAAAGAGGGGAAAAGAGATGTTCACAATTCCTGCGAGGGTTGTTATAGTTACAACTGGTAGCCGGGAAATATCAAGAAAATACTAACTCACAAAATTAATGTTGCCAAGTACATCTAATTATTTGCTCAAAAATGGTCGCGTACCCGCGTCTCTTCTAGAGATGAAATCGATCGCGCCCTCAGCTTCTACTGTGGCGACAACGGGGAGTGAGAACAATTTTTGTTTGGTGGATTTGGAAATTGCAGCAGGGGCGATCGCCCAAATTACTCCAGCAGGTACAAAACCTGTCTCCTCCTCTGGAGATATCCCAGTTATAGATTTGCAGGGCGGCTTAATTTGGCCTTGTTTTGTGGATATGCACACCCATTTAGACAAAGGTCACATTTGGGAACGATCGCCCAATCCCGATGGAACTTTTGCCAGCGCGATCGAAGCGATAGGCGCTGATGCCCAAAAAAACTGGAATGCAGAGGATGTTTACCGGCGAATGGAGTTTGGCCTCAAGTGCAGCTACGCCCACGGAACCAAGGCCATCCGCACTCACATCGACAGCGCGGGCGAACAGGGAACCGTTAGTTTAGAAGTATTTGAAGCGCTGCAAGCCGAATGGGGCGATCGGCTGATCTTGCAAGCAGTTTCCCTGGTTTCCCTCGACTATTTCCTGACACCAGCCGGCGAAAAATTAGCCGATCGCATAGCCCAAATCGGCGGCATTCTCGGCGGCTTCGCCTATATGAATCCCGACTTAGACAAACAACTCGATCGAGTTTTTGCCTTAGCCAAAGAACGAAATTTAAACCTCGACTTTCACACCGACGAAAACGACGATCCAGATTCAGTAACATTGCGGGAAGTCGCAAAAACCGCCATCCGCCATGAATTTTCCGGTCAAATTATCTGCGGGCACTGCTGTAGTTTAGCCGTACAACCGTCAGATTTACTAACAGAAACTCTGGAATTAGTCAAGGAAGCAAATATTGGCATTGTCAGCTTGCCGATGTGCAACCTTTACCTGCAAGACCGAGAATCTGGGCATACACCGCGCTGGCGGGGAGTCACGCTACTGCACGAACTCAAAGCAGCCGGAATTCCCGTTGCAGTTGCTAGCGACAATTGTCGCGATCCGTTTTACGGATTTGGCGACCATGATGTTTTGGAAGTCTTTAATATGGCAGTCCGCATCGCTCATTTAGATAGGCCTTATGGAGACTGGCCCTGTGCAGTTACAAAGACTCCAGCAGATTTAATGGGATTGCCGAATTTAGGACGAATTGCAGTTGGTTTACCTGCTGATTTGATTTTGTTTAAGGCGCGGAATTTCAGCGAATTGTTATCTAGATCGCAGGGCGATCGCACAGTTTTGCGGCAGGGCATTAAAATTGATACAACTTTGCCAGATTACCGCGAACTCGATGATTTATTAGCAATTTAAATCTGACATCCTGAACAAATCTCAAGAACAGGCAAGATGCCTGTTCCACAAAAGATGAATTTTCTTTCTACTGGTTCCCAGGCAGAACCTAGGAACCAGTTAAACACGCACTATAGATTATCAACCAACGTCCCTTCTCTTCTCTTCCTTCGCGTACTTCGCGTCTTCGCGGTTCGTTAAAAAAATATCTTTCAACAAGCATTTAGCATTGCTATCTTGTCAAATGGCAACTAATTTGATATAAATATAAAAGCTAATTTGATTGAGGATATTTTAAGTGAAAGCAGTTATTTTATTGTCGGGAGGGCTGGATTCCTCAACAGTTTTGTATCAAGCCAAAGCCGACGGCTGCGAGTGTTACGCTATTTCCTTTGACTACAAGCAAAGACATCGGCGGGAGTTGGAATCAGCAAGGGCGATCGCACTTTCGGCAGCGGTTAAGGCACATCAGATCGTAAACTTTGACTTAACACTGTGGGGCGGTTCGGCTTTGACGGATAATCAGATGGAATTGCCGATCGATCGCAATCTAGCAGAAATGTCTCAAAACATCCCAATTACCTACGTTCCAGCTAGAAATACAATCTTTCTCAGCTTTGCCCTCGCCTACGCAGAAACTCTAGAAGCCGATCGCATTTACATCGGTGTCAACGCTTTAGATTATTCTGGATATCCCGACTGTCGCCTCGATTACATCCAAGCCATGCAGGAAGTATTTCGGTTAGGAACCAAGCAGGGTAGAGAAGGAAATTTTATTAAAATTGTAACACCTTTGATCGAACTTAAAAAAACAGAAATTATTCAATTAGGCAACAAATTGGGAGTACCTTGGGAGCAAACTTGGTCTTGCTACGCAGGCGGGAAAAATGCCTGCGGCGTTTGCGATTCTTGTCGGTTGCGGCTGGCGGCTTTTGAGGAATTGGGATTGAAAGATCCGGTGTCTTACGCTTAAACAGTATTCCGACTCGGCGGTTGAAAGCGCTCCTCCATAAACTCTCGTCCCTCTCTAAAAAACTCAAGAATAAACGGGGTTGTTAACTCAGATTTGGGAGAAAAAGTTGCGCTATTTTGAGCGCCCTTTTCATCCAAATCTTAATGAGAAAATTTTGCCACACTACTCACCCCGCTATTCTTTCGCCCTTTCCCCACAACTTCCTCATCCGCTGCTGCAACTTCACCTAAAGCTCGATCGCCCGCCGCCCCTTCCAGCAAGTGAATTTGAAGTTGATCCAACCGCGGTCCGGACACAGAAATAACCGTAAGTTCCACATTTTCGCCGCGCCAAACTTCCCCAACTGCCGGCATTCTTTGCAACTGATAACTCAGAAAACCTCCAATTGTCTGATATTCGTCAGTTACTGGCAAATCCACATTCAATATTTGATTCACATCATCTAAATTTAACTGCGCTTGCACTAAATAAGTGCGATCGTCCAATACTTGCAAAGCTATTTCTTTACTGTCGGGCGACTCGTAGCTGCGGCCGATAATTTCGGCAATCAAATCACTCAGCGTCACTAACCCGGAAATGCCCCCAAATTCATCGACTACGATCGCAATTTCTTCCGACGAACTCTGCATCAAAGGCAGCAGTTCCCCCAGCAGCATCATCTCCGGCACAAACCTCACCGAACCCATCCAAGGTAAAATTGGCGTGTCGGGAGATAGCAAACCTTCAGCTAGGGGTTTCGCAAGTTGTTTGAAGCCAATAATGCCGATAATGTCGTCTAAAGAATCTCCCGTCACGGGATAGCGGGAATGGTTAGAAATCGCCATTTCGTCGAGCAAAGTTTGAAAGGTTGCCGTCTTGGGAAGTGCGACAATGCTAGGCCTCGGCACCATTACTTCTTCTACCCAAACTTCGCCAAATTCAAACACGTTGTTGAGCAATTCTCGCTTTTCTGCTTCCAAGCCGCTGGATTCGCTGGAAGTAGCTATAATTAATTGCAGTTCTTCGGGAGTAACCGGCCGATGTCTTAGATCGTATTCGATGCCCGCAAACCGCAAGAGCGATCGAGTAGATTGATTGAGAAACGACACAAAGGGCTTGAACAAACGGGCAATCAATAAACTCGGAGGCCCTAAACTTCTGGCTAGCTGTTCGGAATGCAGCAACGCTACAGATTTGGGAAAGAGTTCGCCCAGTACGATTTGCACGTAAGCTAGCAACAAAAAAGTTACTATTGATATGCTAAAAGAATGGGCGATCGCCGACTTGATGTAAATTGGCAGTGGCAAATAGCCGATCGACATTCGGACTAACACGGCGATCGTACTTTCCCCAATCCAGCCGAGAGCTAAACTAGAAAGAGTGATTCCCAACTGCATTGTCGAGAGCAATCGCTCAATACTTTGCTGCAAAGATTGCACAGTTAAAGCTGCAACGTCGCCAGCGTCCACTAACTGATTGATGCGCGATCGGCGTACCGTCACCATCGAAAACTCAGCCGCCACAAAAAAAGCATTGATCGCAATCAGCAACAGCACTGACAGCAACCGCGACAGCACCTCTGTCCAACTCATCGCGGGTAAATCAGATATCTCCTGCACTCTCGCCCCTAAAAGTGACACAATGCTCCCTAAAAAAACTTTCTCGATCAAACGTGAGAATCCCTTTGGAGGTTTTGCTCCTTTTGTTTTACTTCGCCACTGGAATGCCAGATATTTGCAACTGAAGTTTTTGACCTGGATAATCTGTCAGCGTCAGCGAAACTTCCTTAGCATTTTCCAGCAAAGCTGTGGGAATACTCACCGTACCGTAAAACACCTGCCCGTTGGGGGGGAGTTCCGACGGCAAATCCTCGGCAGTCGCGCTCAGGGCCCGGCCACGATCGTCAGTGACGTTCAAGAAACTGTAGAGAAACCTCACAGCTTGGGAGCCTTCATTTTTCATGCTCACGTCTAGCAGCATGGAATTGTTGCGCTGACTGGCCGCGCTCACTTCCAAGGTTATTCCCCCGTCGCGACTGTTCCGGGGAAATTTGGCGCTGGCATTTTGTGCAGCCGGTTTTTTGGCCGCGGCTGGTTTAGAGCTTGCCTTCTCTGTTTTAGTATTTGCCCCGGCCGTTGTTTTTTCTGGATCGCGACCTTCTACCCGTGCTTTGACTGTTGTGAGAATGTCTTTTTCTTTCAAAATGCTCACTTGGTCTTTGCTAGCCTGAGTTCCCTGCTTGCCGCTGCCAGCATTGTTGCTGGGGCGAATATCGGGTTGAGTCGTTCCTTGCAAGGCTTCGCGACCTATAGTAAATCCCCAAACAGAACTCGTCACGCCTGCTCCAAACATGAGAGCGAGCAGAATTAGAGTCAGAACTACCGTCGAATTCACTGCCATTGCCTATAAGTTTATGCCGAGTCCTAGAAACTGCTTTGTCCGGTCGATCGGCGAGAGCACATTGGCTAACAGGCGATCGGGGACTCAGCAGATCTAAAGATTTTGATTTTTGTTCTCTAGTTCTAGCACGGACTGAGAAATTATGTTATAATTCATTTTGAGTTAGGTCGAAGAAATCGATTTAACGGCAGTTGGCCGAGCGGTTTAGGCAGCGAACTCATAATTCGCCCCAGGCAGGTTCAACTCCTGCACTGCCGATTTAAAATTAATCACGACCCTCCCCCCGTGAACCCAAAACCGGGTTTCTTCCCTCGACGCATGGGAGGCGAGAAACCGGGTTTCTCCGAATTTTTACGTTGAGTAACGATAAATATACGTAGAAACCCGGTTTCTGAGGTCGCAAGTGCGATCGCGGCAAACTAGACATTCGATCGATCGACTCCTTGCGGAGATATCTTGGCTCCGCGCGCGTTGATCGCACTTGCGACCTCAGAAAATTATGATTCCGATGCCAACGGAAACGATAAGGAAGGAGAATTAAATAACTTCCACAAGTTTGTGGGATGGGCGTCCCGCCCGTCCAAAAAAGACGGGCGGGACGCCCATCCCACAATAACAATTAAAATTGTAAGTTATTTAATTCGCGATCCTAAGTAGATCCACCTAATTAAACGAAAAATACGGCTCGCGCTCAAGCTTGCTGTGTAAGTCTTCTTCCTTCTTCCTTCTTCCTTCTTCCTTCTTCCTTCTACTTATCAACCCTTAATTAACTCCACTCCGTCCCGCCCGTCGAGATCTTGAACGTAAACCTTAACTTGTTCTTCCTTTGCAGTCGGCAACTTTTTACCCGTAAAATCCGGCTGAATCGGTACTTCTCGGTGGCCACGATCGACTAATACCGCTAACCAAATTTTCTCCGGTCGCCCGTAATCGTTTACCGCATTCAAAGCCGCTCGACTCGTTCTGCCTTTATATATAACGTCATCTACCAACACCACGGTTTTGCCCGTCAAATCGAAAGGAATTTCTGTTTTAGCCGGTGTCCGCATCGCAACTCGATCCAAGTCATCTCGGTAAAAGGTAATATCCAAAGCGCCCACGGGTACTTTGACTTGTTCGAGGACTTCAATTTGATCTGCCAAAATTTGAGCTAAAGGCACTCCTCTACTATGAATGCCCAACAGCACTAACTCCGAGGGATTCCCTGATTTTTCGACAATCTGAGAAGCGACGCGGGTGAGAGTACGCCTCACTTCATCAGGGGATAAAATTTCGATAATTTTAGTCATGGGTTGCTGCGAGCTAATTGTTGGCTGTTGGCATATCGAACAATTTGAGATTTTAGATAGATGAACTTGACAGATGAATCTGGGGGTTTGAACAAAGGTCAAAACTTTTTTTGCTGCTGTCGGTGGCCGATCTCTGTCTTCTGCAGGACTTACCCCGAACCGATGAAAAGCAGATGCTGCGATTGCTTGCAAGCGGGCGAACAATGACAGAAATACGTTATTTATGCCTCCTGGAGTGTTCGGGTGAGGTCATCAGTTAGCGGCTCAAACCTAATAAGGTATAAAAAAGCAATGATAGTCCCAACCAAATCAGAAAGCAATACCGAGTTAATTGCAATGCTTGGCAAATTAGCGGCGCTGTGATAGGGTGAACCGGCTCGCCTAAGAGCGGTTTGTGTTTGAGAACTCCGCGATAGGAATTAGTACCTCCTAGTTGCACTCCCAAGATGGCGGCGTAAACGCACTCGCTCCAACCGGAATTCGGGCTGGCATCTTTAACAGCATCTCTCTGACAAATTTGCCAAATGTAAATCGGTTTGCCAGATATAACGGCTAAAGTAATCACTGTTAACCGGCAAGGAATCCACGTCAGCACGTCTTCTAGTTTGGCGCTAAACCATCCTAAATCTGTGTATGGCGCTTCTTTGTAGCCGATCGTAGAATCTAATGTGCTGGCTGCTTTGTAAGCGATCGCCAAGGGGACTATAGCACTCGCCCACATCGAGTTAGGATCGATCGGCGAACCGGTAACACTTAATAATAGATGTGGCAGACCGAACCCAAGTAAGGCATAAAATAGCGGTGCTGTCACACCATCGACTGCATTCTCTGTTACAGTTTCTAACAATGCTCGCAGAATTTCTGGTTCGGATAAGTTTTCGGTATCCCGGCCGACGTAAAGGCTCAACCTTTCTCGCGCCTTGACTAAATCTCCAACATTTAAAGGTGCTAGCACATCCTCTGCTGCGGCCCTCAAACTGCGACCTGCAAAACAGCTTGCCAGCAAAATGGTCTGTATGGCAATACCTAAAAGAGGATGTACCCAACTAGCAGCTTGGACGATCGACCAACTGACAGTATAACTGCCTAGAATCAGCCCGAGCGCTAGTATTGTACCAGCACCTCGTAGCAGCATTTTGTGCCGATCGCCAGCGGGACAATCCCCTGCTTCAGGCATTTTGCCTGCGGGATTATTCCATATATTAAAGACAAATCGAGTATAGCGGTCGATCGCCCAACCCATCGCCTGCACGGGATGTGGCCAACCCCAAGGATCGCCGATCGAATAATCCAACACCGCAGCTAAAATCAAAACAGGAAATTCATCCGGCATCATTATATATTGTGTGAAACTTGATAGTCCGTCAATCGATTTTAGATTTTAGATTTTAGATTTTAGATTAAAGAATTGAAGAAAGCGACCCCACCGATCAATCCGGGGACTTGCGATGGGGAGCGAGGAGCTTTTTTCTCGCTCCACGGATGAATCCAGGGGCCCGAACCATCTTCCTTGATTTTCAGAGCAGGAGCTCTCGCCCCAGAGAGCAGATTTTAACTCCTGCTACCCTTGCGGACTTTGATTTTTTGAGGGGCGATTTGATAGTAGAAGGAAGAAGGAAGAAGCAATAAAGGCAAGGGTTTGAGCAATTCAAAACCTCATCATCATCAGGCGTGGTTGCTATAACTGCTGAGATTACTTTAGTCGCCCAGCAAGTGTACGTTCTCCTCCCAATTAACACCGTCAAAGGGTAGGATCTGAAAGTGTTCGATGGCATCTGAGTCAAGACAGCGGACGTTGACATCGAAATGATCGGGATGCGATCGGGGGCGATAGAACGAGTGAATGCCGCAAATTCGGCAGAAAGTATGTTGAGCAGTTCCTGTATTAAATGTATAGGTTGTCAAAACATCTTCGCCACTGAGCAAGGCAAAACGTTCCGGTGGCACAATGAGATGCAAAAATCCCTTCTTTTTACAGATAGAGCAGTTGCAATCAGATGCTTCGTGTTTGTCAACGGCGACACGGAAGCGGACAGCTCCGCAGTGACAGCCACCAAAGTAAGTAACAAGTGTTGCGTCCATGTGTGCTTGCTGCCGATCGAATGAATGAACTTACCATTTAAATGATAAAGCTAGTTTCTTCCCCAAGAGCCGCTTGCCAACTGCGAACATCATAGTATAAGTCTTCGAGGGAAATACTGTACAGCGCTTCGGCAAGTTTTTTGTGCAATCGGTTCCACAAACTGAATGTTACCCAGTCCTCTGCTTGCGTCGCGTCGGGAAAATGTCGAGGTAAAGGTTCAATAGTTTCACCTACAGCCTCTAAGATTTGTCCTAAAGAGATTTGAGCGGGCTGGCGGGCCAATTGATATCCTCCTTGGGCACCCCGAACTGATTGGACTAAACCGGCTCGTCGCATTTCAATCAGCAATTTTTCTAGATACGGAGCCGGTAACTCCTGTCGCTTCGCTATCGATTTCACCGATGTCGGGCCAAAGCGAGGTTGCAAACTTAGATCCAGTAATGCTTTGACACTGTAGTGTCCGCGTGTGGTTAACTTCATGGGATTTTAAGAGCGGGGCAAATATTCAGCTAGCTGATAGCTGATAGCTTATGCTACCGAGTTTAGAGATTGCTCGCACCGGTTGCAGCTACTCCTCAAGAAAGACTGCAGGTTGTTAAAAATATTTAGATAATAGTGGTTAACAATTGAGCCGATCGGTGTAATATGGTTTTACGACCAGCTATAAAGCTAAAGTTTCTTGGTCAAACCAAAAACCAACCGAGAAAAAATCCGTACACCAGTTGAATATTTCAGGACTCAGTAAATGGCTAAAAAGAAAAATATCGAACCCCTTGAAGGCGAAGATCTGATCAAAAAGGTCAAAGACCTAGAGAACCTTACCAAGGAAGAAAAAGCTAGAGCCTGTGGCTACTACACCGTTACCAAGAACGGCGTAGAACGGGTCAACATGATGAAATTCCTGAATGCGCTGATTGATGCAGAAGGCATTCAGCTAGACGGGAAGCAAAACGGCAATGGACGTGGCGGACGCTCTGCCAGCTATCGGATTAGCGTTCAATCTAACGGCAACTTACTGATTGGAGCGGCCTACACCAAACAGATGGAACTCCAGCCAGGAGATGAATTTGAAATCTCTCTGGGACGCAAGCACATTCACCTGCGCCAAATCGATAGAGAAGAAGAAGTATCCTAGGCCTTTACGACTTGCTTTGACTTCTTGCTTGAACTGGTTGGTTTGACTTCAAGCATTGACTGCAAGCAAAGAATTGGCTCAGAAATCTTTCTGTGAGCCTAAAACACTATGGCTTCTATAGATGGCAATGGCTCGACAAAAGCCACTGCCACTACTTTATATTTTCCGAGAATACCTATTCTCGCCCCTCGCTATATCCGTGTGGACAAGCGGGGGATTTTCCGCGTAGCTGTTGAAGAGAAGTTCGGCAACGGATTGTGTAGCGGATGTAACGGATGTAAGGGATGGATGTTCAGCAGCGGATTTTATAACGCATTTAACGGATGGATGTTGAGTTTCGATGGTCGATGTTCCAGCCAAGAAGCAGGTTAGGCTGAGCTACAAAACCGAACAAAGCAAGAAAATAACCGAAGTATTCTCAGCCAAGAGTGCGTAATACCAGTTAAAAAAAATAATGTACTGTCGGCCAACTCCAAAGCACGAGCTTCATCATTTCTCCCCAATTATTTAATCTAAAATCTAAAATCTAAAATTGTATAAGTCTCGTGCTTGCTCCTGATTTTTGTGTGTGGGAGGGGTTTTGAGGGCAAGGAAACACCTCGATCGCCCGTAAGGGAAATTACAAGCTGGAACAGTTAAAGTGTTAGGGAGCAATTAGTCACCAGCCTATGCCGTTGCCCCGATTCGCGAGTAAAACTTCTCAACACCAAACAAAAATCTCCCTGCGTCGCCTTCTAGTGGCCTCTTTTGTGCTGCAAATCGTCGCAGCAGTTGGGATTGTCGGGTATCTTTCCTTTCGCAACGGAGAAAGAGCAGTCGAAGAGCTCGCCGAGAAATTGATCGCGGAGACGGGGAAGAGTTGAAGAAAAGCTGATTTCTTTTCTCGAACCTACCCAGTGGGTAAATAAACTTAACGCTGAAGCGATCGAGCGCGGTGAATTAAACTTACAGTTAGAAAGGCCCCAGCCTCGGGGAGAGAAGTTCCTTTGGTAGCAAATGCGATCTTTTCAAAGCATTCACTGGATATCCTTCGGTACAGGAAAATCAGGAGAATATCTCGGCATTTGGCGCAACCCCACGGATAACAGCTTGCAAATTGTCGCGGCGAACAAGTCTACCAACTTTCAGAGCATATACTACGCTACAGACGGCCTAGGCACTCGCACCGCTAAATTAAAGGCAGAACCCGGAACCTACGATGCCCGTCTCCGCCCCTAGTACAAAGAAGCTGTTGCAGCTAATAAACCGATTTGGACGAGCATTTATCCAGGTTTTACTCCTGGGACTGTTTTTATTGCTGCCAGCCAACCCATTCGCGATCGAAATGGTAAATTGCTGGGAGTTAGTGCAGTAGACTTTTCGCTCTCGGAGCTTCAGCA
Organism: Microcoleus sp. N9_B4; assembly: GCF_036701635.1. Lineage (NCBI taxonomy): Bacteria > Bacillati > Cyanobacteriota > Cyanophyceae > Oscillatoriales > Microcoleaceae > Microcoleus > Microcoleus sp. N9_B4. The sequence continues at coordinate 276,422 of NZ_JAUBRC010000001.1, forward strand.
ATATCTCGATCGCATCAAGCTTAGCAAAACGGGACAAATTTTCGCGATCGAACGATCGGGCTTGCTGGTTGCCAGTTCAAGTCAAGAATCACCCTTTAGAATGATGTCGGGAAAGCAGCAACAGCAGCGGGTGAATGTTTTAGACAGTCAAACTCCTGTCATTCGCACCGCAGCTAAATATTTGTACGAACACTTCGGGGGCTTTGGCGACATTAAGCAGCGGCACCAACTGAAATTTAGCCGAGACGGGCAGGAATATTTTGTGGAAGTGCTGCCGTTTTCTGATGTTTACGGTTTGAACTGGCTGATTGCGATCGCAGTTCCCAAATCCGATTTTCTGGGGGAAATTAACAGAAATACCAGACTACAATTTTACTTGGTTTGGCGGCGCTGCTGCGACCATAGTCGTGAGATGGCCTAACGTCCTCGCTCAAAGGTCAATACACTCTGATAATTATCATGCTTGATTTGCTGCTAATAATTTAGTGTTTGACTTGACTTTTGTCAAGCTAGAGTTAACCCCCCCGATCGCCCTTTTGGTAAGGGGAAATCGAGGGGGTTAACTATTATTTGTCAAGTATCTGAGGATATTAAGCAGGGTTGGCTTCGGCTCGTCTTTGTAGCAGGCGGGCAATTTCAGCTTTTTCTACAAGTCCGACGAGGACACCATTTTCGCGAATGACGGGTAGTTCTTGTACTTTGAGTTGTTCTAGGAGGGTGACGACTTCGAGGAGGGATAATTCTGGTTTGACGGTTGTGGAAAATTCGATCGGCTTCAGGAGTTCTTTCACTAAAACTTCGGGCCAGCGTCCAGTAGGAATGGTTTTGAGGTCGTCAAGGTCGATCGCCCCTACCAATTGTCCGGCATCATCTGTTGCCAGGAACCTGCGCCAGGTTTGAGTGCTACCGATAACGTAGTTGTTGGCAAATTCTCTGAGGGACAAGTCTTGGGAGACGATCGGACTTTCGGGGGTCACAGCATCTGCGGCTGTCAAGCCTGCCAGTTCATTTTGGACTGTGGCATATTGGGCAGATTGACCGGCATTTTGCAGTAAGAACCAACCGATTACTAGATTCCAAATATTGCCGAATATGCCTGTAGCAATGGCAATCCAACCAATTATTTGACCAACGCGGCTAGCAAAAATTACACCTTTGTAAGGGTTGCCAGTAATTTTCCAGACGATCGCTTTGAGGATGTTGCCACCGTCGAGGGGCAAACCGGGAATTAAGTTAAATAAGGCTAAAACTAAGTTGATGGAAGCTAAAAGTCCGACGATGGCGGCTGCGGGGCCTGTGAGACCAGCACCGATGCCTATCGCTGTTAACAAACCGGATAAAAATAAGCTGACCAACGGGCCTGCAATTGCTACCCAAAATGCTTCGGCTGGGGTTTTGGATTCTCTTTCTAAATTAGCCAGTCCGCCAAACAGAAATAGCGAAATTGATTTCACGCCAATTCCCTGTTTAATGGCTACCCAACTGTGTCCTAATTCGTGGGCTAAGACGGAAGCAAATAACAGTAACGCTGTGAATAATCCCAGCATCCAGGGCGCTACGGGGCCCAATGTGGGAAACAGGGCAGCTAATGCGCCACCGTACTGCCAGGTTACTAAACCCAGAACTAAAAACCAAGATGCGTTGACAAAGAAGGGAATCCCAAACAGGTTGCCGACGCGAAATGTACCGTTCATAATGGCTACCTCTGATTTTACGAAGGAGAGGTTTTTCTCTCTGTCTCCCTATCGTAACGAAACGTAACGGCAATGTTAATGCTTCAATTAGGGTGTTATCCGTCTGTGGAGGTTCGGTTTGCTGAATAATTACCCCCGACTGCGGTTTGGCCCGCTAGGGGTTAAAAATCCTTATCTCAAAACGGAAGTTCTTGCTATGAGGCTTGAGGAGGATATCTGTTTTAATTTTCTGTTTTAGTTTTGAGTCGGTTTTAACTCAAATCTTGCACCTGTGTCATGAACAGGCAAGATGCCTGTTCCACAACAGATGAATTTTCTTTTTGCACCTGTGTCATGAACAGGCAAGATGCCTGTTCCACAACAGATGAATTTTCTTTCTTGTCGGGAGTAGGGGTTGGGCTCGCGAACAGGCTTTCCGGCCTGTTCCACAAAAATTAAATTTTATTGTGGGGAGTAGGGGTTGGGCTTCTAGCCCATAAAAGCTTTATTGAGAATGGTGCAACATCTCTGTTTTAACTGAATGCAAGCTTTGAGACGGAGAATTAATTCCCGGCGGACTATTACACCTGTAGCAAGATATCAGTTTCAAGCAGCTTTAGCTATAATGACTGACCATACCAATAGTTTTGGTGCTAATAATTATGCCAGAATCTTTTTTGCTCGGCCGGCTGATGCTGCAATTAAACAGCGAAGCCGCTGATATCATTACAGACTTATCCGCTGTTGCTTTAACTCCCGATGGTCATTTGTGGCTGGGTTCCGATGAAACGACTTCGATCGAGCGTTTGTCGCCTGTCGCGCCTCATATTTTTGGAGAACATCAAAAATTTGCGATCGCCGATTTTATCGATCTACCTGGAAAATCCGAAATCGATATCGAAGGAATGGATTTCAACAGCGATTATCTTTGGGTGGTCGGTTCTCACAGCACAAAACGCAAAAAAACTAAAGGCAAAGACGCCGACAAAGACATTGAAAGATTAGCAGAAATCGAGACTGAGGTCAACCGCTATTTGCTGGCGCGCCTTCCTCTGAAAGACGGGATGTTGTGCAAGTCAATTTCCCATCCTGAAAATCCCAAAAACCAACTGAAAGCGGGATACCTTCAGCGGACAAAAACGGGGAATTTGCTGACTGATGCGCTGAAAGATGACAGCCATCTCGGTCTATTTTTATCTGTGCCGATTCCGAGTAAAGAAAATGGTTTTGATATTGAAGGGTTGGCGGTGCGCGGCAATCGGATTTTTCTTGGTTTACGGGGGCCTGTACTGCGGGGTTGGGCGATAATTTTAGAAATAGAAGTGCAAGAGTCTAAACAGGGAGTTTTAAAGCTAAAGGCTATTGGTGAAGCCGACAAGTTTTACAAGAAACATTTTGTTGATTTGAACGGTTTGGGGGTGCGAGAATTGTGCTGGAACGGGGAAGATTTGATTGTTTTAGCCGGGCCGACGATGACTTTATCGGGGGCGATGAGGGTTTTTCGGTTAAAGGGGATTTTAGAGCGATCGGGCGACAGTATTACTGGACAAGATGGGGGAGATTTGGAGGTATTGTTTGACTTGCCTTTTAAGGTGGGTACGGACAATGCTGAGGGGTTGTCGCTGTTTCCGTATTTGGGGGGGCAGAATTCGCTGTTAGTTGTTTACGATTCCCCGGATGCGGGGAGAATGGTGGAAGAAAATGCTATTCTTGCTGATGTTTTTAAATTAGGTTCGTAGTAGTATGGTGCGTCATAACGGGAGATATTTGGGATAATTAATCACCAATTAACTGACGCACCATGCGATTAGTAAGGTGCGTCTGATGGGATTTTTCCCAGAATTAATTAGACCTTAACTGACGCACCCTACAAGTGGGATTAATTGTCTATCGCATCCCTCCGCCGCTGGCTGTAGCGTTTCAATTCATCAATTAAGTGAGTATCGTTAGATGCTGTTCTCGCGCCCGCTTCCGCCGCCCAGCGCTTCAAATCTTCAATTTGCGATCGCGCGATCGCAGCTAAAGGTACTGTATCCTCGATCGACCTCAAAATATCCTCGGTCATCAAATCCCGGCGCTGTCCGTTGACAAAAGTGCCAAAAGCCCGATACAATCCATCAATTACAACTTGCTCAATTTCTGCACCGCTAAAATTCTCAGCGCACTTCGCCAAAACCCCCAAATCAAACTCGCGCAATCTAGTAGGCCGCAGTCGCTGCAAATGCACTTTAAAGATATCTTGCCGTTCCGACTCTGAGGGCAAATTTAAAAAGAAAATTTCATCAAACCTGCCTTTTCTCAGCAACTCTGCCGGCAAAATCCTGACGTTATTTGCAGTGGCGACAATAAACACCGGACTGGTTTTTTCCTGCATCCAAGTAATCAAACTGCCGAATACCCGGCGCGAAGTTCCCGAATCGCCGTCGCTGCCGCTGATAATGTTGCCGAAGGCTTTATCTATTTCATCGATCCACAAAACGCAAGGTGCGATCGCCTCTGCTAATTGTATCATTTGCCTGACGCGACTTTCGCTTTCCCCGACCACGCCGCCAAACAATCTCCCAGTATCCAATCGCAGCAGCGGCAAACGCCATTCTGAGGCTATTGTTTTCGCCGATAAAGATTTGCCCGTTCCTTGAATTCCTACTAACAAAACTCCTTTCGGATTCGGTATACCGTAGCGACGCGCTTCATCAGTAAAAGCATCTTGCCGCATCTTTACCCACTGTTTCAAATTCTCCAAGCCCCCCACACTTTTTAGGGATTCTCTGGAGTTGAAAAACTCCAAAATTCCCGTTTGGCGAATTGCTTGCTGTTTTTCCTCCAAAACTCCGTCAATATCTGACTCGTTAATTTGCTGTTTGGCGGCCAAAGCTTTAGCCAAAACCCGCCCGATTCTAGCGCGACTCAAACCCTGACAAGCTTTCACCAATTGTTCCCTTGCTAAACCGCTAACTTGCAACTGTTGCGGCTTTTCCACAACGTGGGAAATTAAACTGTCGATTTCTTGGACGTTGGGCAAAGGAAAATCAATTACTGTGACTTCTTCTTTCAATTCCTCCGGTAATTCCAGCGTGTGAGAAGTAAGAACTATAGTTTTTTTGCTGCGCTTCAATTCTCGCGTTAAATTCCGCAATTCTCGCACTACCGCCGCATTTTTTTCGGTGTATGGATATTTCAAAATTGGGTGCAAATCCCGCAGTACAAATATGGTATATTCTTCAACAGCAGTTTTGCTGACGCGATCGAGCGCCGCCATTACCGAACCTTTCCCAGAACCGTTATCCTCCCAGCCGCGCACGAGATCCCAGAACAACACCCGGCGCGCGGGAGTTACTTGCAGCGCTACTTGGGCAATTACAGCCTCGACTGGTTCCTCCTCCGCGCTGACAATGTACAGCAGCGAATAGCGGGCGCGAATCATCAAATCTAGTCGCTTTACCAGTGCCTCGAAATGGTTATTTTTACTGCCCTTGACGACATCTAATGCTTTGGGGTTTGGGTAATTTTCTGTCATTTTATTGGATAGTTTAGAGTAAAATTAAACTTTATTAAATATTTTTTGGGCAGTACGGACTTTAGTCTTTAAAAAAAATTAACCTAACTAAAGGTTTTCACTAAGGACTTGAGTCCTTAACAACTATTTAACCAGACTAAAGTCTGTACTGCAAACGTTAAAATTATAACAGAATAGTACGCAATTGACTACTTAGCAACTTTTCGAGCTTGTTTCACCATTTCAATGAGAGTGTGGTGAGCATCTTCGGCGTCTTTTAAAGTGCGATCGAAATTTACTCTAACAGGCACTGTTTCGTCGTTGACTTTAGCGGTTAAATCCATGCCATTGGCATCAATAGCGAGCATTTGAGCTTCCGTCGCCTCTGGTTTGCCGCCAAATGCTTGAGCATATAGCACGACAGCACTAGCGTGGTCTTCGTTCATGTGAGCGCAGATGCGATCGCTAATCTCAGTGGAAAACTGTTCTGACATGGGAGATTCCTCAGATGCAATATCGATCGATTGTACTGCGATCGGTACAAAGTTTTCAATAGCGAGGAATTGCATCAAGAGTTATGAGGGATAAATAACTAAATTATATCCGCGTTTATCGGCGTTTATCTGCGGTTAAATAATCAAACTATTCAATTAAATGATAAAATGTTACTTGCTTAATATTGCATATTAACATGAAAAACTGTAGTGCTTATATCGAACTACTCAAAACATTTCCGCCGCGACCCATAACTGCTGAGGAGGAATTAATTGCCACTCAAGAAGCGATCGATTTTCTGTTGGACAAAGGCGAACTGAATTCAGACGAACGCGAATATCTAAACGTACTTGGAACTCTAATTTATGAATACGAGAAAACTTTAGAACCCATACCTGACATTTATGGGATAGAAATGTTAAAAGCTTTAATCGAAGAATTTGGTCTGAGACAAAAAGACCTAGTTCCTGTTTTTAAAACCGAGTCTATTGTCTCAGATATCCTCCATGAAAAGCGTCAACTTACAACTGAACACATACAAAAGCTTGCAGAGCTTTTTAGTGTCTCGCCGGCGGTTTTCTTTCCACTGCATCAAGTCAAAACAACTGCTTGAATTTCCAATGCTTCTCCTTTTATTTTGAAAAAGTAGATGGAGATTTACGGTTGGGCGGGGGCGGGTTTATGAGATTATCTGTTTTAGGCACAGATGGTTGGTGAACCCGCCCCTACAGTGATCACTACAAACGAAAATTTTAACTAAAAGATCGATCGTCAAACGGCAATTCATCAAACAGCGAATCAATATCAGACTCAGAATTGGCAACAGGGGAATTAGCGCGAGATGCCGGCGGCTTAACAGAATGCACCTTGGCTATCGGTAACTTGGCTGCAGGTTCCGATGTCTGTAGGTTTACTACCGGCAACTCCCCGCCATTTTCTCCATTTTTGCTCGTTTGATTCCACATCATCATTCCCAGCAAACCATCAACCAAACCGCCACCGCTACCGTTGCCTGTTACCGCCACATCCGGCACAACTCGCACGTTGCGATCGCCTATAATTTGCATTAACTGCAAAGCCGTATAACCCGAACCTCCCAAAGCCACAACACCCGCGCGATAAGCTTCAGCTTGAGCATTTCCCTTCACCCGAATCGACTCAGCTTCGCCTTGAGCTTGTTTCACCTGAGAATTCGCTTTCAACTCAGAAATCTTCACGCCTTGTTCCGATTTCACCATCTCTTGTTGAATCTCAGCCAGCGCCGTTTCCCGCACCAATTGTTGCCGCTGAGTTTGTGCTAATTGCTGCACCTCATAAGTCTTGCACTGTTCTTCCGCAATTTTGCGATCTGTTTGAGTTTGCATCAACTCTGCAGGCGGCAAAATATCCCCGATTAAAGTATCAATTGCCTGCACGTCGTAGGTACGCAAAGCTGCTTTGATATACTCGGCCGCTTCCGCTTGCCTGCCGCTTCTTGCGGAGAGAAAATCTAATACAGAATAAGCTTGAGCCGAATTGCGGAAATAATTCCCAATTGTCGGCTGCAAAACGTGGTCAACTAAATTCTGCATCGAACCGACGCGAGAGATGACTTTGGGAGCATCCAAAGCGCCGACGTGAATAATCTGAGCTACTTCTAAATCAAAGGCAAAACCGTCTTGAGAACGCACAGTTAAAGACGAAAGTTGAGAATCGTAACTGTGCCTTTCTGTTTTTCCAGACCAGTTCAATACTATATTAGTAGTCGGCACTAACTCTACTTTCAAAATGCGAGTATTCAGCGGATGTTTCCCCGGATAAAGGGGAGTTACCCAAACCCCTTTATTGCCGACATTTACTAAATTTCCGTGAGTGAAAGCAGCGCCGCTCACATCTTCCGAGGTTTTGCCGACATAGGAAATCACCGCGCCGACATAGCCGATCGGGATTTCGGTCATCGCCACTTGGTCAACCCCGACAAACCAAGGATTTAAGTTCCACGAACCGGAAAGCAAAACCTGTTCCTGCAAACCGCGCCGCCCGCCAGCGGTGATAAATTTTTGCGCGTTTTGGAAGTTGTCGTGATTCGGGATAATCGGGCCAGCAATTTCGCCATCTTGAATGGGAACGCCGTCAAAAGTTGTGACAATTCCCACTTTATCGGGGGCAATTCTGTACAGCTTTAATTGTTCTGCTGTCATCCCGTGTTTGGCAGCATTTGCCGCTGTAATTACTGTAAATAATGCTGTATTAATTCGATAGCTACCACCAGTCAAGATGCCGAGTTGTCTACCTTTTTCGCCCCCGCCTTTGAGGAATTGGCGAGCATCTTGAAAATTGTCACATTCTGTGATTTTGCCGAGGATGCGCTGCGGTGGAATTGACTTACCACCTGCTGCGATAATGAGAGCAATTTCACCTTGGGGAACCACAGTCAGAGACTCTTTGCGAACGTTGTACTGCAAAGGCCAATAACCCCAGTGCCAACCGGGAGGCAATGTATCAGCTTGATATCCAGCTTCTCCGTTTAAGGCAATTAAATCTCCTGGGGGCAAAGACTTGCCGCCGAAGCTAAACTTTTTACTGACAATGCCAACTTCCCGATCGCCAATTACTACCAATCCGCCAAAAAATAGCGGCAGCACCAGAATAATGATCGTACCGCCGATCGCGATCGGGATAAATCCGCCCGGATCGAGCTGCATTGTCTGCAGGGGAACAGTGCTGCGTAACTGCCCTAACTGCAAGCTAGAATCAGGTTTTGCTGCTAGCTGAGTCGAGGTTTGTGCTAGGGGGATATTGCTAGCTGCTAATACCGGCGAGGGTTTCAAAGTGCTAATTGCACTGAGAGCTAAGGAAGCCGAAACAGCCGCTGCTAACTGTTTGAAAATCCGAACTTTGACTTGAGATTTAGGCAAAAGTGAATAAAGCATTTTTTTCATATAAGCTCTAGTGTCTTATTACATCCAGCTTAGCCTTGATTCCAAATGCCTACATAAAACTTATTGAAAGTCTGCGGTTATTTTTGATCGAAAACAGGTTTACCAGTCAATACAACCTGTTCGATAATATCAGCGGCGCGCTTAGTTCCTCCCGATCGCCCGATCGCCCCTTGCATCTCGATCGCCCTTTGTTTATATGACTCTTGGGTTAGGACTTTCACAATTGCCGATCGTAGTTTAGGAACGCTCAATTCCTTCAAAGAAACGACTTCGCCAACACCCGTATAAGCAATCCGCGCCGCCACTCCCGGCTGGTCATTTGCCACAGGAATTGCTACCATTGGGACTCCATTGCTCAAAGATTCCAAAGTCGTATTCATCCCGGCGTGAGTAATCGTCAGAGTGGCTTTTTGCAGCAATTCTAATTGCGGTGCATAACCAACAACGATCGGATTTCCCGGCAGGGGCGGCAAAGATTCGGGAGTCGCACCACCTCCGAGAGATATTATCAATTGGGCGTCTAATCCTTCACAAGCAGAGGCGATCGTTTGAAAAACCTCCAACAAGCGATTTTGAATAGTTCCCATTGAGGCATAAATCAATTGTTTCCCAGTTAATTGTTCAAAAGGGAAAGGTACTGGTTTGCGCGTCGCTGAGTTGTGATAGGGGCCGGTAAAATGGAAATGCGGCGGTAAATTTTGCCTGGGAAAGTCGAATTCAGCCGGATGTTGATTGAGTTGAGCTAGTTTCGAGTAAGCATCATTCGGGTGAGAGTGCAAAGGTAAGTTCCACTCTTGGCGATACTCAGAAATTCTTTCTCGAATCGGTCTTGCAAGCAAACTGAGTAACTGATAGCTGACTTGATTGCGTAAGCGTCCTTTCCAAGTCGGATCGTACTGCCAAAGGGTACAAATGGGAGGAATGTTGGGGTCTCGATTTAACAGTAACGCACTGCAAACTGTGATAAAAGGAATGTTTAGAAAATCGGCAATTGTTCCTCCTTCGAGACAAACTTGGTCTACTAGCAAAGCTTCTACGCCAGCTTTTTTAATGGCGATGGGAGCCTCTCTGAGAATAGCAGTCGAAGTCTGAGCGACTTCCTTCAAAGTATGTCGCAATGCCGTAACTCCACTAAGTTTTCCGCGTTGGGTAAGGATTTCTGCAAACCAGCCGACGGGAAACTCTTCTTCAGCGAATGGCTGGAATTCTAAGCCACTGGCTAGAGTTTTGCCCTTAGCATCGAGGAAGTTAAATACGGTGACTCGATGGCCTCGGCGAAGCAGTTCACAGCCCAAAGATATCATAGTGTTGAGGTGGCTGCCGAATCCCGGACAGAGAATGCCGAAGTGGGTCATGAGTTAAGGCTCCGTGTGAATTTAACCTTTTTAGCATGGAATCGGCGGTATGAGTGGTTTGTGTTGGGGGGTTGGGGAGTTGGGACGATCGCTTGCAGAAACTCAGGAATGGGACGCAGGCTTTAGTCAGTGCAAGAGAGTGTTACCAGTATATATTTTTGTGGGATATTCGATACCTAGCCAGAAGTTTAGGTAATCTTCTCAACTAAAGGTTAGTTACTAGCAGATTTGGGTACTCTAGCTCACAATCAAATTCAATCAACTATTAATGGTGCTAGCTTTGTTTTTGATAATATCACTGAACCAACCCCAGTGCAACAAAAGGCTCTAGTTTTGCTTCGTTTTTCTCTAATTTATACGCAGTAAACCGGGGGGGAAATCTTTATTTCAAAAGCTTAGTCTACACTGAATCGGCCTTTTATCCATTGTGGACGTTCAGTGTAATTGGTGATTGGTAATTGTACGTTGGGTCGAACGAAGAGAAACCCCACCTACAATTACTATTAACAGTCAAAATCAAAACTCAAAAGTTAACAGTCAACAGTTAATTGTTAACCGTTGACTGTTAAACTGAATGCCTGTGCCGAACTCGCTAGAAACGGTGGGAATGGCTGTTCATTCTTTGGATTTAGCACTTTTGGAGGGCTTACCCTCAAAAGGTTGAACTCCACTATTTGGATAGTTGTCATCGCTGGGGCTAAAAATCCGCACCGCTGCTTCCGAAACGTAACGCATCGCGTTTGCCAAAGATTTAGAAAGATTCATAGAATCTGCCTCTCTTGTCAGGGTTCTGATACTTTTAATATTACTCTGATTTTTAGGCTGTGGATGAGTTTAGCAATATTTATTTTAATTACTTATTGGTCTGCAACATAGAAGCAAACTGAAGGTTAGAGAAATTACGCATTTTTGGACGATCGACCTTTTGCTGGTAGATTTTTCCTTGCTCAACTCCAGCACTCGCGATCGCCCTCCGACACTCAGAAACCGGGTTGTCTAACTCTATTCAAAGGCTGCAACGAAATATTTTCGCAAAAAACCCGGAACGCTTGAGTGTTTGTGCTTAATTCCTGAGTTTGTTAAATTCAGTATTTATATTGGTTTTACCATAATATTAATCTACCAATTAACCGAAATCCGCTATTAAAGGGCATATTTAGCGAATTTTTTCGACAAATATCTGCAATCTTTATCAAATATTTACAAAAAGATATGGTATTTGTCACTATAATTAAAAAAAAGAAGTTTGTTCGGGGTTTTTTTTATGAAAACTACCACAGAAAGCCTGCAGCTCACAGGTTTTGAAGAAATCTTAGAAGACCAGGAACTGACGGTTTCTTCAGCAGATTACAGCCTTTTGACCGATCTCTACCAGCTAACGATGGCCGCTTGTTACGTCGGGGAAGGGCTCGACGGGCGGGCCGCGAGTTTTGAGTTGTTCGCGCGCAGGCTGCCAGAAGGTTTTGGCTACGCGATCGCGATGGGTTTGGCGCAAGTTATCGATTATTTGGAAAAATTTCGGTTTTCGCCGGCGCAAATTCAGGCTTTGCAGTCCACTGGGATTTTTGCCGGCGCCCCGGAGCGATTTTGGACTTTACTCGCCACAGCCCGTTTTACTGGCGATGTTTGGGCGGTGCCGGAGGGGACGGCGGTGTTTGCCAACGAGCCTCTGCTGCGAATTGAGGCTCCTCTGTGGCAGGCTCAGTTAGTGGAAACTTATTTATTGAATGCCATAAATTATCAAACTTTGATTGCGACGCGGGCAGCGCGGCTGCGCGATGTGGCGGGCCCGGAGGCTAAGTTGCTGGAATTCGGGACGCGCAGGGCTTTTGGACCTCAAGCTGCTGTTTGGGCGGCTAGGGCAGCGCTGGCTGCGGGATTCGATGGAACTTCTAATGTTTTGGCTGCTTTGAAGTTGGGCCGCAAGCCTGTAGGTACGATCGCCCATGCTTTGGTAATGGCTGTGGCTGCCCTCGAAGGTAGCGAGAATCAGGCGTTTGCAGCTTTTCACCGCTATTTTCCGGGGGCGCCGCTGCTGATAGATACTTATGATACTGTGGCGGCGGCGCGGATGTTGGCCGATCGAGTAAACAGCGGTGAAATGCAGTTGGAAGGCGTGCGGCTGGATTCGGGCGATTTGGCGGTGCTGTCTCGGGAAGTTCGATCGATCCTTCCGGGCGTTCCAATTTTTGCTAGTGGGGATTTGGACGATCGAGAAATTGCTAAATTAAAAAGTAGCGGTGCTTGCATTGACGGTTACGGTTTAGGAACCAAGTTGGTCAGCGGTTCCCCTGTGAACGGTGTTTATAAGTTGGTGGAAATTGACGGAATTCCGGTGATGAAAGAGGCAAGCGGCAAGGTAACATATCCAGGAAGAAAGCAAATTTTTAGACATATTGAAAATGGGCAAATTCTCGGAGATTGTTTGGGATTGTCGGGAGAAACTATTGACAATTGCGATTCTTACTTACCGTTAATGGAGTTGGTTGTCAAGGATGGCAAACGAGTGCATAAGCCGGAAAGTTTGGAGGAGATCGCCAAACGCACTGCTGCTTCTGTCGCCAGTCTTCGACCCGAAACTCGCCAACTTGACAACCCGATTTCGCCCTCAGTGGAAATTTCTACAGATTTGCAGAGTCTCACCCAAAAAACGAAAAAGAGTCAGTAGTCAGTAGTCAGTAGTCAGTAGTCAGTAGTCAGTAGTCAGTAGTCAGTAGTCAGTAGTCAGTAGTCAACAATCAACAATCAACAGTCAACAGTCAACAGTCAACAATTCCCAATTACCGATTCCCTATGCAGAAGATTGCTCTTTTTGGAACAAGTGCCGATCCACCCACAGCAGGACACAAAACAATTCTGAGTTGGCTTTCCCAACATTTTGATTGGGTAGCAGTTTGGGCATCGGACAATCCTTTTAAGTCGCACCAAACTTCTCTAGAACACCGATCGGCAATGCTGCTGTTAATGATTCAAGAAATTAATTCGCCCAGACACAATCTTTGCTTGCATCCAGAACTCAGCAGTCCGAGGACGGTGGAAACTGTGGAACAAGCAAGATTGCTGTGGCCGAATTCAGATTTGACTCTGGTAATAGGTTCGGACTTGGTAGGGCAACTGTCTCGCTGGTACAAATTTGAACAATTGTTAAAACAAGTTGATCTGCTGATAGTACCGCGACCCGGTTATCCGTCAGAGCAAATAGATTTGTGGCAGTTGAGGCGCATGGGTGCAGACGTGGCGATCGCATCTTTGAGTGCACCCAATGTTTCTTCTACTTCCTATCGGGAAACAGGAGACAGGGAAGCTCTGACTCCGACCATCGAAGATTACATCCATAGGGAGCATTTGTACGCATGGCACGAGGCACAAAAAAGAGCGAAGGTTGCTCATTAGCTGACTTTAAAGTAGGAGTAGATAATGTTATTTTTTCCGTCGATACCGTGCAGAACCGCTTGTTGGTGCTGTTGGTAATGCGGCCAGACGAACCGTTTATCGATTCTTGGAGTCTTCCCGGTACTTTGGTGCGTCAGGGCGAGTCTCTTGAAAATGCGGCTTACCGAATTTTATCTGAGAAAATTCGGGTAAAAAATTTGTATCTGGAGCAATTGTATACTTTTGGACAACCGGGGCGCGATCCTCGGGAAATTACCAGGGGCGATCGTTATCTTTCGGTTAGTTATTTTGCTTTGGTTCGCTTTGAGGAAGCTGAGTTAATTGCTGGGAGTGTAGTGGCGGGTGTGGGCCACCGCGTCGGCGGCATTGCTTGGTATCCCGTGCAGCAAGTCCCTAAGCTGGCCTTCGATCACAATCAAATTCTCGAATACGGATATCGGCGGCTGCGTAACAAACTTGAATACAGCCCGGTAGCTTTTGAAGTTTTGCCGGAACTTTTTACTTTGAGCGATTTGTATCAACTTTATACAACTATTTTGGGGGAAAATTTTTCTGATTATTCTAATTTTAGAGCTCGATTGTTGAAATTGGGTTTTTTGTGCGATACAGGTGTTAAGGTTTCGCGCGGGGCTGGCCGCCCTGCTAGTTTGTACCGCTTTGATGCGGCCGCTTTTGCTCCTTTCAAAAATAAGCCTCTGGTGTTTATCTAGCTGTTCCTTGGATGACATTCGGGGATCAATTTAGCTAGTCAGACGGGAATCCCTCGCGCGATATCGCTTCGATTGGTGTGGGATGAGAGGCGCGTGAACCGAGGATTTCGCATCTTCATGTCCTCGCCAGCATAGCGGGCGAGCAATGAAGATGTGGATGACGAGGTGAACAAATCTTTTCTTTGTTTACCAACATCATTGATTGACATAAATATTAAATCACTACTTGACTTTACATAGTATTTTCTGGTATTTTTATTACAAGCAACAAGCAAATGCGTAAAGGTCGTGGCGGAATGAAAGTAACATATCAGTACAAATTCTCTCCCGACACTAATCAAAAATTAACCCTCAATCATTGGTTGAGAGTCTGTCGCTATTGGTACAACAGACAACTAGGTGATCGATTTGATTGGTGGGAAAGAAACCGCACTGGTACAAATGCTTGTCCATTTGTTACTAGCATCTCTGCGCCTCGTGAAAAGCCCAACTACTACTCTCAAAAACAACAACTACCCGTCATCAAAAAAGACCTAGTAAAAGTCTTTCATAGTGGCGAAATGTTAGACTTCAAGCAGGTAGACTCAACTATCCTGCAAGATGTCTCGAAGCGAGTAGACAAAGCTTTTGAACGGTTT
>NZ_JAUBRC010000048.1:0-46633 GCF_036701635.1 Microcoleus sp. N9_B4
AATTAATCCGAAACATCTCAAAAACTGGTTTACTAATTGCTGCTACTGTACCTCATAACATCCGGAAGTGCTGTATACCATTTTGGATTTTAGTAGTAGAATCTAAAAATAGTCTAATTGCTCCCCGCGCAGGTTTGCCCCAACTCCTAACTTACGCCTCTAAAAGTTTAGAATATCAAGAGTCTGTTTGGGGATTGGCAACTAGCGGCGAGTTTTATCAGTTTGTCAATATCCGCAGAGGAAATCCCCCAACCTATCAGCTAATGCCCTTTCTGACTTTGATGGAGTCCGACTCTTCAATTTTGTTGCTGCAAGTTTTAAAAGCTATTTGTAAACTATAAAAAAAGAGGCAGAGAAAATTCCCCGCCTCCATTCTGCAATGACTGTTAACCTAAAAGTTAGATTAGCCAGCCAATACTTTTTAGTAGCCTCTGGTGTTAGGCTTGTGGACGATGAAGCTGAGCACTTGGCATTGCTTCACGTTGTCAAAACCCATGACGCGGATGTAGCACGTCGGATTTTCTTGGCGGCAAGATTGAATTTCAGCCATGATTTCTTGGACGCTGCGAGCACCAAACAAAGGCAACTTCCACAAAGTCCAGTAGCGCATTTCAGCAGCAGAGGTTTCGTTGAATTCTACGCCGGGAATGTAGCCTTGATCCAGGATGTACTGGAGTTGCTTGGCAATTTGGGCGTCTGTCAGCGGGGGCAAATAGGACAGAGTTTCGTAACGACGCTCTTTAGGTAAAGTCTTCATTTTTTGTATCTCTAAGGTGTGTGTTCGATCGCACTTGTCGATCGATTAACTCGACAAATTATCTAGATTCGGTTCAGAATCTATTGAGGATGTTTCAGGATTACTGCTAGCCACAGACCAATTAAGTTGCGTAGTTCGCTCTAAATGCTGGCGTCTGTGTTCCATATTTGCCTGTTGAATGCCAGTACAAACCATTTCTGGCAAAAATTCCGTCACATCGTGAGCCAGATACTCTCGCACAGTCATGATCCGAAAGCCTAAATCTTGATTTTCCAAAAGCAACTCTTGAATATAAGCTTCTCCATCTTGGATTTTGCCCTTAGTGGAAAAGTCGTTCAACCAGATTGCCAGAGGAGGATTGGTTTCGCTCAACTGAGCGACCACAATCCGCACGGATTGATAGGTTAGGTAACTTGCCAGCACCTTAGCGGTGTCTTTCGCAACTTGTTTGAGATCCATTTTTGACCCCAGCTCCCTCAAATTTTAGATTTTGGATTTTAGATTTTGGATGCAAACTTACTTGTAAATCTTCTTCAAAGATAAAGACTTCCCAGCAAGTTTGCGACCTAAAACCTAAAATCTCAAACCAAAAATCCTTAAAGGGTATCCATTGCCTCGAACTCAAACTTGATTTCTTTCCAGAGTTCGCAAGCAACAGCCAGTTCAGGGCTCCACTTACAAGCTTCGCGAATAATGTCTCCGCCTTCGCGCATCAAGTTGCGGCCTTCGTTACGAGCTTGGACGCAAGCTTCCAAAGCAACGCGGTTAGCAGTTGCACCAGGTGCGTTACCCCAAGGGTGGCCCAAGGTGCCGCCGCCGAACTGTAAGCAGGAGTCGTCGCCGAAGATTTCCACCAAAGCCGGCATGTGCCAGATGTGGATACCACCAGAAGCAACCGGCATGACACCGGGCATGGAGGCCCAATCTTGGGTGAAGTAAATACCGCGGCTGCGGTCTTCTTCGATGTGGTCTTCGCGCATCAAGTCTACGAAGCCCATCGTGATGCCTTTTTCGCCTTCGAGTTTACCCACAACTGTACCGGAGTGCAGGTGGTCTCCACCGGACATCCGCAAGCACTTGGCAAGCACGCGGAAGTGGATACCGTGGTTTTTCTGACGGTCGATAACTGCGTGCATGGCGCGGTGAATGTGCAGCAAAATACCGTTGCGGCGGCACCATTTAGCCAAGGTGGTGTTTGCAGTGAAACCACCGGTCAGGTAGTCGTGCATGATGATGGGGGTTTTGATTTCCTTAGCGAACTCAGCCCGCTCCATCATTTCTTCGCAGGTAGGGGCGGTTACGTTGAGGTAGTGACCCTTGACTTCGCCGGTTTCTGCTTGGGCTTTTTCAATAGCTTCTTGAACGAACAAGAAACGATCGCGCCAGCGCATGAACGGTTGCGAGTTGATGTTTTCGTCGTCTTTGGTGAAGTCCAAACCGCCGCGCAGAACTTCGTAAACGGCACGGCCGTAGTTCTTAGCAGACAGACCCAATTTGGGTTTAATTGTACAGCCCAGCAAAGGACGGCCGTACTTGTTCAATTTGTCCCGCTCAACGGTAATACCGTGAGGAGGGCCTTGGAAGGTTTTCAGGTAAGCGATGGGAATCCGCAAGTCTTCCAAACGCAGAGCGCGCAGAGCTTTGAAACCGAACACGTTACCGACCAAAGAGGTCAGCAAGTTGGTGACGGAACCTTCTTCAAACAAATCCAAAGGATAAGCAATGAAGCAGATGTATTGGTTGTCTTCACCGGGAACTGGTTCGATGTCGTAGCAGCGACCTTTGTAGCGGTCGAGGTCGGTCAGGAGGTCAGTCCAAACAGTCGTCCATGTACCTGTAGAAGATTCAGCAGCCACAGCAGCTCCAGCTTCTTCGGGGGGAACTCCCGGCTGCGGTGTGACGCGGAAGGCAGCCAAAATATCTGTATCTTTCGGCGTGTAGTCCGGCGTGTAATACGTTAGTTTATAGTCTTGAACTCCGGCTTTATACCCAGCCTTTGATTGAGTTTGGGTTTGCGCGTAAGCCATATCTCGCTTCCTAGTATTCGCTTAATTTTTTTGCCCGATCGCAGGCTGTTAAAAATATATCAACAAAGTGTCACTCTCAAATTTTAATATTCTTTTAATCATCATAAGTATTATTTATTTTGCTTTACATTAGGCAAATATTTGTAACATATCTTATGAAATTCCAGTGGCGAAGGATGCAGGAGGAAAGGCTGGGGATCGCAGAGTGGGGGGGGAATTTTGATCGACCGAAAGATATTGTGCAGCGAGCCGAACAGCGGATCAATACGGTTTATGTAAAGAATTTAATACTTAAAAATCAGAATTGGTAAGGGGTAATGGGCCTGGGGGAAGTAGTTAGAAATACCTAAAGTTGTGGTTGGGAGTTAAGATCGATCTCAACTGTGATCCAGTATGCAATCTAAAATCCAAAATCCAAAATCTAAAATCTAAAATCCCGTGACTTCCAGAGCGCCAACTCAAAAATCGACAGCATACCACATAATATGGACAGGACTTGTGCTCTCAAACCAAATCCGTGGTTACAGCCATTTAACCTCGCTGAAAACCGGGTTTCTGCGTTAGCTGCGCGTAAGTCTACTATGGATATTTAGCCCCATTTTTACTCTGGTTGTGCCTCACCCCCCTTCAAAAGCCGTCCACTGCATCAATCCAGATTGCCCAAGGCCCTACCCTCAGACTTGGGGCAACAATTTTTGTCATAGTTGCGGAGCTCCCCTGCGACTAAAAAATCGCTACGTGCCTCTACAAAGCCTCGGTTCCGGGGGTTTTGCAGCAATTTTCACAGTTTGGGACACAGAAACAGAAACCGAGCGCGTACTGAAAGTGTTGCTCGAAACTTCCGCCAAAGCGCTGAAACTGTTCGAGCAAGAAGCTTGGGTTTTGGCACTTTTGCGACACCCAGGCGTCCCTAGAGTCGAGCCTGACGGTTATTTTCACGTCCAAACCCAAAATTTTGCAGGCGGGGATGGAAATCCTGCGGCGAAGCGACTGCCTTGTTTGGTAATGGAAAAGATTCACGGCAAAACTTTAGAAGAGGTTCTCGACGAGCACCCTCAAGGATGTCCACAGGAATGGGTGTTTAGTTGGCTGAGTCAAGCTGTGGAAATTTTAGAGGAGTTGCACAGGTGTCAGATTATTCACCGCGACATTAAACCCTCAAATTTGATGCTGCGAGACCCGGAATCGCCCCAAGTTTTGCTAAGCAAGGGTTTGGGCGGACTGCAATTGGTGACGATCGACTTTGGGGGAGTTAAACAGATGGGCGGTGTCGAATCCGTGGGGAAAGATTCTCCGAGTTCGACGCGGTTGATTTCGCCTGGGTACAGTCCCCCGGAACAAATTGTGGGAGGCGGTGTCGTGCCGGCAACGGATTTTTATGCGCTGGGGCGGACTTGCATTCACTTGCTGACGGGGAAGTATCCGGCGGAAATTGAAGATCCGATGACGGGGGAGTTGCGGTGGCGCCATATTGTATCGGTGAGTCCGCCTTTTGCTAATTTGTTGGACGATATGGTGCGATCGAATGTGCGGGAACGTCCGGCGACTGCTGGTGATGTTCGGGCGCGTTTGCAGGAGATTTATGCTAGGAGTAAGGGCAAAATCGCGCTCGCCCCAATGGGTCAAGCTATTGTAGAATTCTGCCGGCAAGTAGTGGTGGCAGGGGCGCAAAAAACGGCAAATTTGACGGTTTTGCTGTTCGGCGCGATCGCCCAAATCGTGGTAGCTTCTCTGGATACGGGCTGGGAAATGGTGCTGGGTGCCGTTGGTGGAAGTGCGGGGGCGATCGGCGGTTTGGTTTTGGGTTATGCTTCGCCTATTGGCCCGGAAATTGCCAGTTTTCTGAATGAAGGTTTGCAGCAATTAATGCCTAACATGACTTTCGCTGTGGGGCCGGAAGTGCTGCTGTTTGGGTTTGCGGGATTGGGAACTGCGATCGGTTTGACTGATGCGGGGAGTTTTCGCCAGCAAAAACAGTATTGGCTGTCTGGATTAATGGGAGCTCAGGGTTATTTGTTGGCGGGTTTGTGCTGGATGGAAGCAACAGCTTCTAGTGGTGTGCAGGGGGTTATTTTGGGAGCTTTTGCGATCGCTTCTTTGACTGTGGGAATGGGTTTGCGGAGTCATCAATTAGTTCACGCTTTGGTAGTGGCTGTTTTCTCTACGGGAATGTTTCTGTTTCTGAATGCGTGGAACATTTTTCCGGGGAGTTTCTTTGGGATTTTGTCACTGTCTAACGTTACCTTCGGCTGGCTGCAAGTTTGGGGTTCAATTGTGTTTTTTGGTTTGTTGGGAAGTGCGATCGGGCTTTGTTTGGGAGTCAGTCATTATTTAGTTGTGCCCGTGCTCAGGTGGTTGGGCTGGCGGTAGAAATTAACACCAAATCAATATGCTAATCGAGTCGTTGTCAATTAAATTTGTCTCAAGATTTTCAATGGTTGGTGCTCTGGCGATCGCCCTTGTCCTCAGCAGCCCCAATCTAGCCAAAGCCGAATCGCGAGAACAAGCCGTCGATCGATTGACCGATTTCTTATTCTACAGGGTTAATCCTCAGTTAAACAATCGCAAACTGCAAGCGGGCGATCGCGAATATAGCAATCAATGGCGGAGATTGCGCGAAGCGATCGATCCGCGAGTCAAGTCGGTACAAGAAGTCTGTTTTAGGCCAGCCCCAGAAGAGACAGGATGGGAATTCACGACAATTAACGGCGAAACCTACGAACAAACCTACGATATACTTGCAGATACAATTTTTTACAGCCGCCATCCTCAACGAACCGGACAGCCAATTCCCAAAAGCGATCGGATCGGCATTAGTGAATGGTCAGCAATTCGACGCGAAATGTATATTTCCAATTGTGGACTGTGAGATTCGATCGCCTTACAGCGCAGCATTTATCGAAGATAACTCCTAGAGTAGAGGTCATCTCTACATAACTCTGTAAAAAGAAAGGTTTTTAACCGATGAGTATGAAAAGTTGGATATGCGATCGCACTCTTATTACAACCAGAATTATTGCACCATTGATGGGACTAATCGCCATTGGATATACAAGTTGTGCCGATGCAGCCCCACAGCAACAATTTCCCAGCATAAATAGTGCGAAAGTCGATACAGGAAGTCAAAAATATTACATCAATAATTCCGAAGAAAATTCAACAATCGAGGCTTTAAATAAAAAAGTTCAAGTCAGCCTTGAAAATTCTGTAAATTCCCCTAAAAAAATACCTCTTCAACAAGGTATGCCATACAAAGAGGCGCGTCAAATCCTGATTCAACAAGGGTGGCAGCCCAGCTTACAAGGTCAACCTAACCTCAGAGATCGTTCGGTTAAAGAGCTATTTGATTTGGGATATAAAGAGATTAAGGATTGTTCGGGCACAGGAGAGGGGCCTTGTCGTTTTGAGTTTATCAATCAACAAGGAGAACTGCTAGTTATAGTCGCTACGACAAGAGGTGCTGAAAATACAAAACGTTTTGTGAGGAATTGGTGGATTGAGAAAAAGACAGATAACCATCAACAAAAATCGTCATCAAACATAATTGAAGAAGGTCGTTATTGGTTGGGAGGTACGGATCAGGGTTTAGAGGTCAAAGGAAAACAATATCGATATTATGACGAGTCTAATATCGAGCGACCGTGGCAACCTCTCTCTGAGTTACAATCTATCAAAAAAGGCGTTGTGTTTGATGGTAAAAATTATTGGTGTTTATCTACTCTAGCACCTCAAACAGGAGGAAGTTCTTGTTCTAGAGATGGATGGCAACAAAAGATTTATCACCAGCTATATCGGAGAGATCGATAATTTTTATTGGGTTTAATCGTGCTAATTAAATTACTTTCAATTAAGTCAAGATCGAAGTTTTTAGGGGTGTGTGCATTAGCTATAGCCCTTGTACTCGGTGGTTCCAATCTAGACAGTGCTACAGCGCGCGATTTAGAATCGCGAGAACAAGCTGTGGATAGGTTGACGGATTGGTTTTTTTATAGAGTGAATCCTCAATTAGGAGGTCGCAAATTGCGATCTGACGATTCTTCTGCCTACATCCGCGAATGGAATGCTATTCGTAGTACAGTCGATCGAGAAATGATTACTACACAAGGAGATTGCGTCGGTGATGCTTTCTGGGACTTCGATTATCGTTCTCATGGGCGATCGCTCGATCGGATTGCAGATACAATTTGGGATATCCGCGATCCATCGGGTGACAAAACTCGTGCAGATGTTTCTAAACAAGAATGGCAGAAGCTTCGTAACTCAATAAGTAGAGAACATTTTTGCTATTAATTTGCCAGATTTGTCAACCCAATTTAAACAATAAAGAACAACAGCGCTCTCAGTTACAAATATTGTTAAAATATAGATATAATATGTACCCTAAATTGTACGATCGCTCAGTTAAGTTTAACTTTAGTTGGTGAAATCCAAGGAAATACAGCAATAGGATCTAGACTATTTCGTCTGTTCAAAAATGTTGGTCTTGCCGTAGCTGGACGAGAAGGCAGGTATGATTGTGTAGAACGTCCCGCAGGAGAAAAACCTTGACTTGGCTTAATTATCCAGGAAAATTTGGGTTGAGAAGGGAACTTGAAAAATCAGGGGTTAATTCTTTTGCCCGCAGAGGGAATGCAAAGTTATTTTCGCGTATACAATTTATCTAATTTTCTCATCTTACTCTTAGTCCCCCCTCTGCTGGAACGAAAGTTGGACTCTTAAGCGATTTCAATAGCAAAATGATAAATAATATAACCTACGATCGCCCGGATTTGATATCATAAGTAATACCCAGAAAAAATATTATATTTTTGCACTAAAATGTCAGTCACTACTCATCAATTAATTCAGTGGAAACAACAACAGCGACCAATTGTTGCCCTGACAGCTTATGATTATGCGATCGCCCAACTCATAGACCAAGCAGGCGTAGATATCATCCTAGTCGGCGATTCCCTCGCCATGACAGTCTTAGGCTACGACACAACCCTACCGCTAACCCTCGATGAAATGCTGCACCACGCTAAAGCAGTGCGCCGTGGAGTTAAACAAGGATTAATTGTGGTCGATTTGCCGTTTTTGACTTACCAAGAAAGTCCCCAGCAAGCCATGCACTCGGCGGGGAGAGTTTTGAAAGAAACCGGCGCTCAAGCTGTAAAATTAGAAGGTGGATATCCAGCAATGGCAGCCACAGTTTTGCAGCTAACATCCGCCGGAATTCCAGTTATGGGCCACGTCGGTTTAACTCCGCAGTCGGTACACCAACTCGGCTACAAAAAACAAGGAAAAACGGTCGAAGCAGCCGATCGCATCATAGCAGAGTCGATCGCACTTCAAGAAGCCGGTGCCTTTGCGATCGTCTTAGAACACATTCCCGCAGACTTAGCCGCTCAAATTACCCAAAAATTAACTATTCCCACCATTGGTATCGGCGCCGGGCCGCACTGCGACGGACAAGTATTAGTTACTTCCGATTTGCTGGGACTTTCCGAAAAACAGCCACCTTTTGCCAAAGCTTACGCCAATTTGCGAGAAACAATTACCCAAGCTGTGAAAGATTATTCCCTTGAAGTTAGAGAAGGCAAATTTCCCGAATAGGTTCGTAGTGAGGGCTTGAACCCTTAAAAATCAGGACTAAAATCCTCACTACAAACCTAATTTACACTTTGGGCTGGCCCTCTTCCTCTTTATCCTTCTCAACAGCTTCATCCTCAGATTGACCAACCCCTTCCTTAAAACTCCGCAGCGTTTTGCCCAAAGCATTTCCTAACTCAGGAATCTTCTTGGGACCGAAAATTAGTATGGCAACCACCGCAATAATGCCCATTTCGGGCAATCCCAGACCAAACATACAAAATCTCCTCTAAAACTTGCTCGATCTTAAGTCAATCTTAAGTCAATCTACTGATATTGTTAAAGTATCTACCTTTTTTCCTGCATCCTGCAACAGTAGAATCAAGTTTAATTAAGCTATCCCCCGATAAATAAGAATGTTAGATATATCCCAGCCTTCTCTACGCGAGCAACAGCACCATCTCATCCGCGATTTAGCAGACCGGATGGAAGCAGTATGGCACCGCTATCTCGACCTCGAACCCTACCACCTGCCCGCTGAATTGGGATACGTAGAAGGCCGCTTGGAAGGAGAAAAACTGATCATTGAAAACCGCTGCTATCAAACGCCCCAGTTCCGCAAAATCCACCTCGAACTCGCTAAAGTCGGGCCGGTACTTGACATTCTGCACTGCGTGATGTTTCCCAGACCGAATTATGCTTTGCCAATGTTCGGTACGGATATAGTAGCAGGCAAAGGTCAAGTTAGCGCCGCGATCGCAGACCTTTCTCCCCTCAATCGAGATCGAACTTTGTCGGAAACCTACCGAACCCAACTGGAAATTTTGCCCCTCAAGCAATTTTCTTGTCCCCGCCAAATTCCCGAATGGGGGGATATTTTCTCAGAATTTTGTCTGTTTGTGCGGCCAGAGTCGATCGAAGAAAACAGTCGGTTTTTGGATATTGTTGAATCCTACGTTGAAATTCACTGCAAACAGGCAGTCGCTTCCGAACCTGTCTCTGCCACCGAAGCATCGGAAATTCTCGACGCTCAAATTTACTACTGCACCCAGCAGCAGCAAAACGACAAAACCCGCCGCGTACTCGAAAAAGCTTTCGGTCAAGATTGGGCAGAACATTACATGACCGAGGTGCTTTTTGATATCCCTAAATAGCTGAAATTGGTTTACAATACTTAATAGTAGGTGGGCAAAACTTAATTAGGAAATCACCTACTTTATAAGTCATGGGAAAGGAATCACGGGTCAAGGATAAATCATTTTTAAAACCCCCAGGGCGAGGAATCATCGGTTTAGCGATCGCCGCCACTGTTATTACCACAGGAGTCGGTTTTTGGCAAGTATCTCAACTTAAAAAAGCCGAAGAGTTACAGGCGGCGGCTGCAACGGCGGCTGCAACTTCCGTCGCCACCCGCAACAGCGTTACCGCTTTGGGTAGGTTGACTCCGCAGGGGGAAGTTATCAAATTGTCGGCCCCTTCGGCGTCGGAGGGAGCAAGAATTGAACTGTTGCAGGTGGAAGAGGGCGATCGAGTCAGTCAAGGACAAATCATAGCAGTTCTCGATACGCGCGATCGGCTCCAAGCAATCCTCCAACAAGCCGACAAAGAAGTCAAAGTCAAACAAGCAGAATTAGCGAAAATTCAAGCAGGCGCAAAAACAGGTGTTGTCGGCGCTCAAAAAGCAGAAGTTGCCAAGTTTGAAGCACAAGTGCAAAGAGAAACTGAAGGCGAAGCAGCCAATGTTGCCCGCTTAGAAGCTCAACTGCGAAGAGAAACCGAAGCTGAACAAGCTAACGTCGCCAAATTCGAGGCCGCGCTGCAAAGAGAAACCGAAGCCGAACAAGCTAATCTTGCTAAATTTGAGGCACAACTAGAAAGAGAAACAGAGGTGCAGCAATCGAAATTGGCTAGGCTAGAAGCTCAATTGCGCGGCGAAATTGCCTCTCAAAACGCTACAGTCGATCGGCTAAAAGCCGAATTAACCAACGCCGAAGCCGAGGAAAAACGCAATAAAGAACTCTCAGAAACAGGCGCAATTTCTGCTTCCGCCTACGACACCAAACGTTTAGCAGTAGAGACCGCTCGCCAGAGAGTAAAAGAAGCTCAAGCTGTATTAGAAAAAACCGTGCAAACTTTGCGTGAGGAAATAGTCGAAACTAAAGCCACAGTCAAACAAACAGTAGAAACAGGCAAGCAGGAAATCAATCAATCCCGCGCCAATCTCAGACGCAAGTTAGAAACAGGTAGGCAGGAAATTAACCAAGCCAGAGCCACCTTAAATCAAAAGATAGAAACTGGTAGAGAACAAATCAATCAAGCCGAAGCAATACTCAAACAAAAAGCAGAAACAGGCCAAGAACAAATCAATCAAGCCAAAGCAAATCTAGACCAAATTGCCGAAGTCCGCCCCGAAGATGTGCAAGCCGCCCAAGCCGCCGTCGAAAGTGCGATCGCCACCAAACAAAAAGCTCAAGTAGACTTAAACTTAAGTTACGTCAAAGCACCCGTATCCGGCTACATCCTCAAAGTTCACAGCCGACAAGGAGAACGTGTCAACACTCAAGACGGCATCGTAGAACTAGGCGGCACCGACCAAATGTACGCCGTAGCAGAAGTTTACGAAACCGACATTCCCAAAGTGCGAAACGGCCAGCGCGCAACAGTCACCAGCCCGGTTTTTGCAGGCACTTTGGCAGGAACCGTCGCTCGCATTGGCAAACAAATCGGCAAAAAAGATGTCCTTAATACAGACCCCGCCGCCGACACCGACGCGAGAGTTATCGAAGTAAGAATTCGCCTCGATCCGGAATCGAGCAAGAAAGTTGCAACCCTAACAAACTTGCAGGTTGAAGTGAAAATAGACATCTAAAATGGGTAATTGGTAATTGGTAATATCATGTCCGATCGAGTGACCGCGATTAAAAGGGCGGGTTTTTGAGATTGTCAATTATTGGCAGATATTTTGCGTAAACCCGCCCCTACTGTATTATGGGTAATCGACGGGACATAATATAATTGGTAATTGGTAATTGGTCAGAGGAGTTCTTCCCTCTTCCTCCTTCCTTATTCCTTCTTCCTGACATCCGTTACATCCGTTACATCCGTTACATAATCCGTTGCCGAACTTCCTTCATTGTATGGCCAAAATACCACTAGCTTGGGCACAATTAACCCGCGAAAAAATGCGCTTAGCCGTCGCACTAGCCGGCATTGGCTTCGCCGACTTGCTAATGTTTATGCAGTTCGGGTTTAGAGACGCGCTATTTGAAAGCTCCATCACCTTTCACTCACAGTTAAAAGGAGATATTTTTATCACCAGCACCCAGTCTACGGCTTTAATAGCCATGAAAAGTTTTCCCCAGCGTCGCTTGTATCAAGCTTTGAGTTTTGACGGTGTTACAGCAATTAGTCCCGTATATTTAGGCTTTGGATTGTGGAAAAACCCCGACCCCAACCAGCGAAATACTCGGCAATTGATGGTAATTGGTTTTGACCCCGCTCATCCCATCTTTGATCTGCCTGAAATCCAAAATAATTTGGACAAAATCAAAATTTCAGATGTGGTTTTATTTGACCAAGCTTCCCGGCCGGAGTTTGGGCCGGTAGCAGAATATTTCAAACAGGGAAAAGTTGTTGAAACTGAAGTTGACAATCGCCGCGTTAGGGTAGATGGTTTATTTAGTATAGGAGCCTCTTTCGGTGCCGACGGAAATCTTGTCACCAGCGATTTGAACTTTCTGCGGATTTTTTCGACGCGGAGAACAAGAGGTTTAATCGATATAGGTATTGTTCACTTGCAGCCGGGAACAGATGTTAAGGCTGTTGTTGATAAAATGAGGGCAACTTTGCCGAAAGATGTGATAATTTCTACTAAAGAAGAGTTTGTAGATTTTGAAAAAAAATATTGGCAGGAAAGTACCTCAATCGGATTTGTTTTCACTCTCGGCGCGGCAATGGGATTTATCGTTGGGATAGTGATTGTTTATCAAATTCTTTATACTGATGTTACCGATCATTTACCAGAATACGCGACGCTGAAGGCGATGGGATATAAGGACATTTACTTTTTGGGTGTGGTGTTTCAAGAGGCTTTGATTTTGGCAATTATTGGTTATTTGCCAGGGTTTGGAGTTTCTTTGGTGCTGTACAATTTAGGGAGAAGTGCTACGAGTTTGCCGATGTATATGACTTTGGCGAAAGCTATGACTGTTTTTATTATGACAGTTGTCATGTGTGCTGTGTCGGGGGCGATCGCGGTTAGGAAATTGCAGGCGGCTGATCCGGCAGATATTTTTTAAATTAGGTAATGGGCGCAGCGTAGCGGAGGGAATTGGTAACTTGACCAAAATAATGGGCGATCACACTTTATGAGAGACAGTCCGTCACCAGAAGAAATGCGTAGGCGCAGCCCGTCGCAGACATCGCTCAGGATGAAGGATTCGACGAGGTGCGATCGCTCTACTAAGATGGGGAAGGAAGGGGCGATCGCTTTTTCGCTCTAGAGTCGCTTGCGAGTGGAACGAAGTGAAACGAAACAATCGCAAGCATTTTGTTAATTACATTTCGTTACATGACTTGGTTTATTTGCACCTACTCAGTTATGCCTTGCTAATTCATTAGCTAATGCTACAACATGACTTGGTGACCATACAATAACATTCGTGAAATTATCATACTCTCGTGGAGTAAGAAGTGAGAAAGCTCCTCCTTGATAAAGTGCTTGGACAACAGTCGTAGAACAATTTTGACTTAAAGTTATCCATCGTGAATTTGGATCGTTACTCAACTCATTCCACCATTCTTTTATTTTTTGAGTGTCAATGCGTACATTATTGTTAATGCCTACAGCATTTAGAGCAATTGTGTATTTCGGTTGTCTTCCATTTTCACTTTTTACGTCATCTTCAAATCTTCTAGGTAATATTGGTGGTGCCGAATACAGTTCTCCCAGAAGAGCCATATTTTTAAATTTTACAGGCAATTTTCGGTTTGTTTGTTCTGAAGGCCACCAACTTATATATGTGTCCTCGTCGAGTTTCAATGAAGCATGTCCCCATGCCATGTTGAAATAATCATATGCCCAAACGTATACGGTAACAGTTTTTTTCTTGGATTTTGGTTGCAGGAATATTAATGGCACAGTTGCTATTATAACAGCCACAACAGCAAAAAAAGCAAACAAAGGATTACGTTTTTGAGCATAGTTTTCGTCAGTGGTGAAATATGGCATCCACATCTTTGAAGAAACAGCACCAGCGTCATTCAAACTCTCCATCACCGAACCTGATGCAGCCCCCTTATAACCGATAATTGACCATGACCATTGGTAGCCCAAATTGTAAATCTGGCTACCACCTATGGATGCACAAGCTCTTCTTGCTCGTTCTGTCAAATGAGCGGTGGCTTCGCCCATAACTGCTATGGCTACAACCCGTCCTAGTGGTAGCGATTCTATGAACTGAGCGAAAGTATCTGCCGCTTCTGAACTGGCATAGGTATCGTAATTTTGGGCTGATAGCAGTGCACCATTTAATTCATTAAAAATGATGACATTCAATCCGCGCCTATAGCCTCCCTCAATGGGTACAACAGTACCATTTTCAAATATCGCAGCCATATTTCCTGAATTACAACCAGCAGATTTAGCTACTAAATAGGAGCCAAACATCGCCTCAGATGTGGGGTTGATCCAATCATGGCAGATAGCTGTTGCACTATTGGACATCGATTCAGATACGATGCCCGGTATGGCTCCTTTTTTACCGACGATCGCCCAAGAACCACGGTATTCAAGCTGGCGAATTAAAGAACTACCGATCGATTCACAAGCAGCTTTTGCCCGTTCTGTCAATTGACCAGTGGCTTCATCCATAACTGCTATGATAACCAACTGTCCATCGCTTGCATCCTCAATTAATTGAGCGAACTTTTCAGATTGCGCGGTATTCAGATAGGTATCAAAATTGCAGGCACGCTGAACATGACCAGTGGGTTCGAGCATGACAACGTTTAGACCCCTTTGATAGCCATTTGGCATATTGACCGGGATACCGTCGATAGCGATTTGCGCGGAATTGCCAACAGCACAACCTGCCGATAACACGGTGATAGTATGGAATGGCTTGAGAGTCTCTTGGGAAAGCGGAAAGCGGAATGACAAAGCCGCACATCCGTCGCTTCTTAAGATTTCGGGAACAGAACCGGGCGCGGCTCCTTTCCGACCAATGAGGGTGAATGAATCCCGATATCCCAAATTATGTATCAACGAGCTTCCGAGAGACTGACACGCTCGCCTCGCCGCATCTGTCAGGTTGGACGATGCCTCATCCTTAACCGCAATCGCCACAATAGAGCCAACGGAAACATTCTCAATGAATTGAGCGAAAGCTTGAGCTGCATCAATATTTCCATAAACATCAAAGCTTTTTTTGTCCGTGACAGTCCCCGTATCTGGGTCAATCACGACAACATTTAAACCTCGCTGAGTTGCAGCAGAATCAAAGACGGGTAGATCATCGACAAATATTTCGGCATCCTTACCAAAGTTACCTCCTGCCGACCGCGTTGAGATAGAGAAACCATTTTCTTGTTGTGTGAGCGGAATCAACCAGTTAGAACAGTGAGCTTTACCAGTATTAGACAAGGATTCGGCAGCATTTCCTTTAGAATTACCCTTGCGACCAACGATCGCCCAGGAACCACGATCTCCAAGCTGGCGAATTAAAGAACTACCGATCGATTCACAAGCGATTTTTCCGCGCTCTGTCAAATGGCAAACGGCTTCATCGGCGACAGCAATAGCCACGATGCGACCTAGTGGGAGTGATTCAATAAATTGAGCGAAGGCATCTGACAGGGAATCACCCACGTGAGTGTCGAAGCTTCTGGAATCTAATATTGCTCCGGTGTTTTCATCGAATACAATAACGTTCATACCCCGTTGGTACCCCCCGTTAATGAGGATTTCAACACCATTGACTAAGATTGAGGCTGAATTACCAACATGGAACCCTGCCGATCTGGCTTCGATCTCGAATCCATTGTCGTTCGTTGATTGAAGGGTAATCTGATGCTCTAGAGTGACCGCTGACGTGCTAGAAAGCTCTTCTCGACTGATTCCAGGAGCGGCACCCTTTTGACCGATAATAGCCCATGAATTACGATCGCCCAAATTGTAGATTTGACTGCTACCGATAGTTTGACAAGCACGTTTGGCACGCTCTGTCAAATAACAAGCGGCTTCATCTGCTACCGCGATCGTGACGATACAGCTGATCGGAAGTGCCTCGATCGCTTCCGCAAATGCCGTTGAGTCCTGTTCGCTAACATGAGTATCGAAGTGGCGAAACCAGAGCTTTTCCCCGGTAGTCTCGTTCAAAACTGCCACATTTAAACCACGTCCGTAATCCCCATCTCCTATATCTTGCCCATTTACTTTTATCGATGCGGAATTACCAAATAAGTATCCCTTTGATAGAACTTCGATGCTTAGCTTATCCATTTCTTATCTTTCCTTTTGTTAAATATATTTCTGTATGTATTTTGATCGATCTGCTTACATAAAGCAACCGAAGTTCACGAACTTAAGAACAAATCTAAAACTTCCTATTATCACTTTCCTAAAGTGGCATTAGAAAGCATTTTAATCACTACTAAATTCAACTCCCTTTTCTGCTTCTGCACTTAAAATTGATAAATTAACCTTAACTTCGGTCTCTACTTGTAGAAGCTAAATCATCAGGAGATAAAGAGGAGGGAGCGCCCTTCTCGCCCTTCTACCCCTCAATCTCATCATCAGCCCCTCTGAGTACAATTGGATCGGATACAGGCAAGCGCGACCATCCATGACACCGAGCCGCCGATATTCGCAAACGCGCGCACTCATTGAGCAGTTATCTCCAGAGCGGTTAACTGCCAATACCTCTTTGCTGACTAGCGGGTACTAACTTCCTTAAATTAGGAAAAAATTCTTAACTTCTGCATCTGAAAATTATGATAAGATAAAAATAAATATTGTGCCTCTACTCCAGTCAGTCTTCCAACCTTAACTTCCCTTAACAATCTGGACAAGTATCATCTCTCCTTTGTAACTATCTATTAAGATTAGACTTTTTAACAAAAGACCTTGGATGGGTGAAGCGCTCAAATAAAAACTTGGTCGATTGGTAAATAACCCCATATACTTCGCCTTGAAACATTTTAAAGACTGACTTTGGCAAAAAGTCTATTCACAGAAGGGTGTATCTGGCCTGTATAGCACAGGCAGATTGTTTCACGTGTTTTATCAGCGTATTTAAAAAACGGAGAACCTTCCTATGAATCCGCAAAAAGGCAGCCGCAGACGCGGTGTAATCCAGACGCTTCAAGGATTGAAGAAACTTCAAGATGCAAAATCTGAAGCCGAAAGTCGCGACAATTTTGACAAACGTTACACCTTTGAAACCTTAAGCTTTCGCACTGGCTTAGACTCTGATACCCTCAGAAAGGTCTTTGCTTGTGAAGTTGGGGTTGATAAAAGTACCCTCCGTCAATGCTACAGGGCTTTTAACCTACAGCTTGAAACCAGTGATTATCAGTTACCTCAACCGGATGCTGCAATTAGCACTCACCATCTAATCGAAAATCCCAAATCCTCTAGCGTAGCGGCGGGTAGCGCTATCCAAAATCGAATTGATTGGGGCGCAGCACCCGATGTTTCTGTTTTCTACGGACGCACCGAAGAACTCGCAACTCTAAAGCACTGGATTTTAGCAGAAGGCTGTCGGCTGGTGACGATTGTCGGCATGGTAGGGATGGGTAAAACCAGCTTGTCCGTGAAGCTGACACAACAAATTCAAAATGAGTTTGAGTTTGTAATTTGGCGCAGTCTCCGCAATACCCCACCCATCCAAGACTTGTTAGCAGAGTTAATCCTATTCTTTTCTAACCAGCAAGAAAACACAGAAGTATCGCCCCTACCAGATACGATAGACCGCAGTATCTTGCGGTTGATGGAGTATTTGAAAAAGCACCGGTGTTTGCTAATTCTCGATAATGTCGAATCAATCCTTAGCAACAGTAATGGCACTGCTTATCGATCGGGATATGAGGGTTACGGGCAGCTATTTCGATGTCTGGGAGACAGCCTCCATCAAAGCTGTTTAATCCTCACCGCCCGTGAAAAACCGACATGGTTAGCCCATAAAGAAGGTCAAACTCTACCCCTCCGCTCGCTCAAATTGACAGGTTTGCAACCAACAGATGTCAAGGCAATCTTTCAATCCAAAGGATGCTACTGTGAATCACCCGTCGAGTGCAGCCACTGTGAATCACTACCGCTATGTAGCAGATTAACTAATTACTACGGTGGCAATCCATTGTTATTAAATCTCGTCTCTGCAAGCATTTGCAATTTATTTGATGGGGGCATTCCGGAATTTGTGAATCAAAATATCGCAATTTTTGGCAAAATTAGCCAGGTTTTTGAACAGCAGCTTAAAGGTTTATCAGAGGAAGAAAAAGCAGCGATCGAATGGCTAGCGATTAATGGCAAACCGGCTTCATTTGCAGAAATGCGATCGCACCTCCTCCGATCGCTATCACCGCAAAAACTGCTAGGGGTGTTGGAATCTCTCCAAGAGCGCTCTTTAATTGAAAAAAAGGCGGAACTTTTCTTCATGCAGCCGGTGGTGATGGACTATGTTGCTAACCAAGTAGCCGCAGCTAATATTACCCAATTCCCGGTAAAAGATCGCTTTTCATCGGTTGGGTAGCCGCAGCGGATGTTTCTCTACTCACTTGCAATCCGCTGTAAGAGCGCGCGGGGGAACTTCCGTTTAATTATGCGGCGATCGAGCGCTGACTTTGCTACTGCCATGCGATCGCCCTTTCAGAGTCAGGAACTATGCAAAAAATCCATTTTTACACGATCGTTCGTGGTAAGGTACGCAGTGCCAGCCCGCGTCTTGGTGTTCTTGATTTAGGGACTTTTTCGTGCCATCTTGAACGGCAACAGTCCCAGGCTTTGAGCTTGGCAGCTCCACGAGTAGACTTAATTTTAGAGCGCCAGTCCAGTAAAAGAGGTTGACAAAAAGCACTCTTTGCGATATAATAGCCAAACCCTCCCTATTGCCGCACTCGCACAGAAGTAGTATGTTGGCTGGGTATCGGCGTTTGGAACCGAACGATCGCGGGCATTACCCGATCGACCTGATGGGAGTAGAGTTGGGTGTATGGTCGGGTAGCTATCAAAATCAGACACAGCATTGGTTGCGCTGGTGGGATAGCGAGGGAAATTTGTTGCTGACGGGAAGCGAGCTAGGGTGGAAAGCCTGCACGCCGAACAAGAACGCCAACGGGCCGACGCTGAACGAGAACGAGCAAATCGCGAACGAGAACAAAAAGAGGGATTGGCGACTTATTTGCGATCGCAGGGAATCGATCCCCATCGCATATGAGCCGGGGCTGTTGCTCTATATGGCATTAGTTCGATCTTGTTAAATCTAGCCATTACTATGAACACTTTACCAGTTGTCTCAATTCAAAATCTCAATCATTCGTTCGGCGAAGGACAACTTCGTAAACAGACCTTATTTGACATCAACCTCGAAATTTATCCGGGCGAAATCGTGCTGATGACTGGGCCTTCAGGGTCTGGTAAAACAACATTGTTAACCTTGATTGGAGCTTTGCGATCGATCCAAGAAGGTAGTCTGAAAATTCTCGACCAAGAATTGCGGGGAACGCCGAAAAATAAATTAGTTAAAGTCCGTCGCGACATCGGCTATATTTTCCAAGCTCATAATTTGCTTAAATGCTTGACAGCTAGGCAAAATGTGCAAATGTCCCTCGACCTGCACAACCATCTTTCTCCCCAAGAAACTAATGATAAAATAGAGGAAATGCTGCAAGCTGTAGGCTTGGGAGAAAGAATAGATTATTACCCCGACAGTCTTTCTGGTGGCCAGAAACAAAGAGTTGCGATCGCCCGGGCATTAGTCAGCCAGCCGAAATTAGTATTAGCAGACGAACCCACAGCAGCACTAGACAGTAAATCAGGTCGAGATGTGGTAGAAATTATGCGAGGTTTGGCCAAAGAACAACACTGCACTATTTTGCTTGTCACCCATGACAACCGCATTTTAGACATAGCCGATCGCATTATTCACATGGAAGACGGCTACCTCGCACAAGACACATCCACAACGGCTGCCACAGGCGTTCTTTCGGGAAAATAATATTAATTCACCTCAACTTATTTCCGAGAACCGGGACGCTTTCCTCCTACCTTGGCAGGACTTTTTGTTGCACCTTTGGCTGGAGTTTTAGAACTACTTTTGCCACTTTTTTGACCCTTAGCTCCTACCAATTGGCTATCATTGGCATTGGTAGGTCTGCCGGCAGGCGTTCTCGTAGTCCTAAAGGTAACATTCAC
This sequence comes from Microcoleus sp. N9_B4, assembly GCF_036701635.1. Classification (NCBI taxonomy): domain Bacteria; kingdom Bacillati; phylum Cyanobacteriota; class Cyanophyceae; order Oscillatoriales; family Microcoleaceae; genus Microcoleus; species Microcoleus sp. N9_B4. The sequence continues at coordinate 19,769 of NZ_JAUBRC010000048.1, forward strand.
CCCTTCATTCGACTGTTCCAGCACCAACATCGGAGTCGGCTTGGCTTTTTGATCCCACTCAATATGAACTATGCGACCTTGAATTGTCGGCTGCCAACTGTCGTGGTCGTCTGAAGGACTCAGATAAGTTTCCAAACAGTCAATAATTTGATTAATTGTCGCCGATGTTGCCTGAGTCGGCAGTTTCATCAGCTTAATTTGAATCCGAAACAGCACACGTTTTTCTATTTTTACTGCGGGATCGCCAGTTTCGTATTCGATATCAAACATCGAATCCACTTGCCTGCCGCTGCCGGCATTCCCGTTTTTATCTCCCACTGCAGCCTGAGTCGGACGCAGGGCAATACTAATTTTTTCTTTGACTTTTACCTTAATTTGGTTGACAATGGCAAAGTGAAAGACTTCTTCCGCCATCCGCATTCTCAGGTAGTCTAAATTAAAGTCTCGCGAGTGGATAAGGTCGGGATTCTTTTCCATCTTCGACATGGTTTCCAGAGCCATTTTGTATTTTTTCTGGAGTTCTCGATTTCTAAACTCCTCAAACTTGAGCTTTTTGCTCAAATCGTCGAGTTTTAGCTTGGTAAACACCGCTAAACCGATAAGCAATAACAACAGTAATCCCGACGCTCCCATGAAGAGTTGGTCTGAGGACGGATCTCCAGGTTTAGCCTGTTTAGGTTTGGGAGAGGCTACTGCCAACCTTGGTTCTACAAGGATTATTTGGGTTGACATGGGCTTTTAAAGGGTAAAATTTGACGCTATATTTATACAGAACTCCAGAGTAGAGCTGGTAGTGCAACTGGATCAACCAACATTGACATCATTCCACCATCATCTTGGTACAACTGGATTTCTGCAACTGGAGCACGCACCCTCTAATTAATACTTTATCTTTAACTGCAAGCAGGTTTCCGAAATATCGGAAAATCGCGTGCTGGTACTGGCCAATAGAAATGGTGAATTCTCTGTAATATATTATACCAATACAGCTAAAAAAATGTTTGTTGGGCGGTATCCGTTTCTAGAAAAATAAAAAGAAATACACATAAATTAATAGTAACTCTGAGAGCGAGCTGCGGAAAACATCAAGCAGAACAGCCGATCGCCCGGACGATCGAGGGGCCGACCTTGGAGAGTGCTAATTCCTACTGTTGGCTCACTCCCGCCGTCCAAGCCCACGGGGTGGCTTGGGGTGAAAATCGAGCTAGGGTGCGATCGAACAACATCTCCTTAGCTAAGATTACAGCTAATAGCTGGCAAAAGTATAGTCATTTATAGACATGGGAGGCTTCAAGTCCCTCCCCCTTCACTTTTACTTTGAGCGGATTAACCCGCCTCGGCCCAAGTACGCAGCTCTCTATCCCATTGCTAAACGCATTTGGGATTGCTTTTCTGAGAATGTTATACGCTGCGTTCACGTCAGAATTAATTAACTGACCCGTCGATGTTTTGTACAAACCTCGCTTGATCCGTTTACCAGTGAACACAGGCTCTTTTTCGGTTTTTCCATAAACAGGAATTGGGTCTAAACCTAAAAAACTGGAGCGGGATGTGTAGGATTCTTCCTGCACAATTAGTGTGATTCCCACCAAGCGAGCTTTGTATTCTAACATCTCAATCAATCGAGAGTAAGGAATGCTGACAAAGTTTTGGTTGGTTTGTTTACCTAGATTGATATCGGTTTTCCACTGTGCATTTTTGCCGATTACCAGCGTTCCCATTTGGTTCACTACCAAATGGTCAACAATCACACGACTAGCATGATGCAAATAATTATCAACTTTCTGGTTGCGACAGCGAGTTAAGCGCTGAATCCGGGGTGAAGTTTTGCGATTCCCTTTCAATTGGGATTGTAATCGGGATTTGCGTTTGTTGTAGAACTGGTTAATCGATTTTAATGGTCGCCCGTTAATCAACAAAGGGATAAATCCCGGCTGATTTGAAGTTAACGCCACTAAATTATCCAGTCCTAAATCAATACTAGCTACAGAGTTGGCATTGCCAAGGGTAGACTCCGGTTCATCATAAATCACCTCAATTACATAGGAATCACATTTCGGAACCAGTCTAACTTGACAAATCTGGTTGGGATTGAGTTGGGTTTTAATTGAAAGTTCAGTGCCGGAAAGTTTAATGATTCCTTTCTTCAACTGTTTACTACTAATCGCTTGAATCGTGTAGACGAGAAGGTTTCGCCCTTTGACTTTATCTTTGTACTTTGGCAGCTTTGGGCGACCAGTGAATTTTGAATAATCAGCCTTGTAAGCTTTAACTGCTTCAAAAAACGATTTCCAATTCTTGTCTAGCACCATCAAGATTTGCTGACTTACTTTAGCAGGCAAAGCCTTATATGCTTCGTGAGACTTCATCAATCGGTTCATTTCGTTGTAGTTGACATAACCCCATCCATAAATAAAGCTCTGACGAATGACGTAATTGGCGGCATTGTAGAGGTTTTTGGACTTGAAAGCTAATTCGTCAATCTTGACAAAACGATGTTCCGTCGATTTAATGATGTGCCTCTCTGTTAGCTGCATTTGAGACTTCCGTTCTTTGAGTTGTGCGTATTTCTTGTTCAACACTCATAGCGATATGATACCATTATTGTTTATAATTGCTTATAAATTCAACGAAGATTTACAATACCACCAATATTCGATCGTGACCTACGAACCCCTGCATCACAAATATCGCCCTCAGACATTTGCCGAATTAGTCGGTCAAGAGGCGATCGCCCAAACCCTCACCAGCGCCATCCTGCAAGAGCGCATAGCACCAGCATATCTATTCACCGGCCCCAGAGGCACCGGTAAAACCTCTAGTGCCAGAATTTTCGCCAAATCCCTCAACTGTATTTCTACAGTTGCCCCCACCCCCACACCCTGCGGCAAATGCAACGTTTGCCAAGAAATTGCCCGAGGTTCGACACTAGATGTCATCGAAATTGACGCCGCCAGCAACACCGGAGTAGATAACATTCGGGATTTGATCGAACGAGCTCAATTTTCCCCCGTACAGTGCCGCTATAAAGTATATGTAATCGACGAAGTTCATATGCTCAGTACCCAGGCATTTAATGCCTTATTAAAAACATTAGAAGAACCGCCCGATCGCGTTGTATTCGTCCTCGCCACAACCGACCCACAAAGAGTATTACCAACTATTATTTCTCGATGTCAAAAGTTCGATTTTCGCCGCATTCCCCTCGAAGCAATGATTGCTCACTTGCACAAAATTGCCCAATTAGAAAATATCAATATTGCCAGTGATGCAGTACAAATGGTTGCTCAAATGGCCCAAGGAGGTCTGCGAGATGCCGAAAGTTTGCTCGACCAACTGAGCTTATTTCCCGGTCAAGTAACAGTCGAAAAAGTTTGGGATTTAGTCGGCGCAGTCCCTGAAAATGACTTAATGGATTTGCTACAAGCTATTGATACAGATAACGCTACAGCACTAATAGACATGACCCGCCACCTCATGGATCGCGGTCGGGAACCGCTAATCGTGCTGCAAAGTCTCGCCAGCTTTTACCGAGATTTGCTAATAGCAAAAGCTGCACCTAAACGGTCAGATTTAGTAGCTTTAACATCTGCAACTTGGGAAAAACTGGGGGATTTTGCCCGCCATTGGGATGCGGAGTTGATTTTGGCAGGTCAGAAACATTTGCAAACCCATGAAGTGCAAATTAAAAATACCACTCAGCCGCGTTTATGGCTGGAAGTAACGCTGTTGGGATTGTTGCCCTCAGCAATTAGAACTCAGCCACAACCAACAGCGGAACCATCTAAAAATATTACTCAACCACCACAAAATCACCCCCCCCAACCCCCCCTTGCTAAGGGGGGGAGTCAGATATCTAATATTGAACCACCTCCCGCTGCCAAACCTCAAAATCCTCCACCGACTTCGCCGCCTGTGGCTAATAGAACAGAAAGCACACCTCCTGCTGCGATTCCCGCACCTGTACCAACTGCTGAAACGAATCAAACAAATTATTCACCGACTAATTCAGCCGATGAAATCGATTTAAATCGAGTGTGGGAACAGGTACTTGACCGCGTGCGACCGCATGGCACTCAATCGCTACTTCGCCAACATGGACAGCTAGTAATTTTTAGCAATAATACTGCTCATGTTAAGATTAGTTCGCAGCCGTTGCTCAATATGGTTAAAGATAAAGTAGCTAATATTGAAGAAGCTTTTTTGCAAATTTTTAACCGTCGAGTAACAGTAAAAGTGGGCTTGACAAATCCCGCTGAAACTAATAGTTCCCGCGCCAAGGATTTGCCTACTTCTAACGGACGTGTTGGCGAAAATCCCAGGAATTCTCATCCTGCGGATGATGCGGGCCAACAGGTGCAGAACTCGGCGGGTTCTGAGATTACAGATGATTTTTTGGGGAAGGGTGGAGAAGAACAAAAACACCCGCCAGCGGCTGAAAATACCGCCGTTAATGTGTCGGCAATTTCCGAATCGCGATCGCCCACCAACGGCTCTACCGACTCTCAAAATGACTCTAAAGCTCAGGCTATAGCGGTGCGTGATGACGCTCAATATGTCGCGAATACGGCTAGGCAATTGGCTGCTATGTTTGACGGGGAAGTAGTCGATTTGTCGGATGACTTGGAGATTTGGGAGTCGGAAACTTTTAGATTGGAATCAGAGGAAAATTTTCCAGAGTTGTCTTCAGAGTCAGATGAGGATGATTTCATCGATTGGTAAATCTATGCTTGCGGCAGCGAAATATGCAAAATTTCGCCGCTGGCACAAAATCCAGCGCGGGTGTAAACTCGAAATTCCTCCTCGTGTCCCGCCATCAGAAACGCCACCGCAACACCCGCGTCGAAAGCTTCTCGCAGCAGCCGGGCCGTCAATGCCCCTGCTATGCCCCGCCGGCGAAAAGGGACGCGCACGCCGATACCGGCGATTTCTGTCGTCTGATTTGCCGGCACAGTACAGATTCCAGCCCCCGCAGGTTCGCCCGTTGCTGCTACGCGGGCGAGTACCGCGATGCTGCCTGCTACCAGACTTTTCCGAAGAGTGTCAACGTCTTCAGGGCTTGGTGCAGCCTCTCCGAAAGCCTCGTGTTGCGCCGCCGCTGTACCGAGGATCTCGGCCTCGGAAACTGGCACAATTAGTTCGATGTCTGGGGGGATGGGAAGCAATTTCTCGGAACCCGGAGTGCAAGTCATCAGTGGCAAGCGTCCCTCAACGGTGAAACCGGCGGATATCAGCGTTTCTTCGACAGCCGGCGCTAGTTTCGCGACATACTCCAAACGCGGCTTTCGCCCGCGCTGAGAGTACGCAGCGATTAGGGCGTTGACATCGGCGAGCGAGGGTGCGGCGCCGTCGTCGGGAATCGCATAGTTCAGATAAGGGTTGGCGCTGTGACGGCTGAAGGTAGCGAGGAACGGCCCGATCCGGTCGGTGTCGCGCTGCTGGCTCGCGGCAAAGCGCAGGTATGATTGAATGCGAGATTGCATAAGTGGCTGTGCTGAAAACCTTGCTTTTAAGCCGATTCCGGTTTTGGTAGCGAAGACGGAAGTACCAACAACTCAGCCGTCGATCGCTTCTCGACCATTTCCTTAGTAATCGTACACCGGGCAACATCCTTGCGCGACGGCAACTCGTACATCACATCCAACATCAATTCTTCGACAATTCCCCGCAGCGCCCGTGCTCCAGTTTTGCGGCGGTATGCTTCCTGGGCGATCGCCCGAATCGCCTCTGGCTTAAAGTCCAACTGCACATTATCCATCTTCAGCAGCTTTTGATACTGCTTAACCAAAGCATTGCGCGGTTCCGTCAAAATCGCCATCAGCGTTTCCTCATCCAGCGGTTCCAACACCGCCGCCACAGGCACCCGCCCAATAAACTCAGGAATCATCCCAAACTTCACCAAATCATCCGGTTCCAGTTGCTTGAGTACATCAGCAGCCCGCTTTTCCTTCGGCTGAGCTTCTCCGGGCTGAATAAAACCCATTGACTTTTTACCCGTTCTCTGCTCTATCACTTTTTCCAGACCGACAAAAGCACCGCCGCAGATAAACATGATATTGCTAGTGTCAATTTGGATGCAGTCTTGGTAGGGATGCTTGCGGCCGCCTTGAGGAGGTACATTGGCGATCGTCCCCTCCAGCATTTTCAGCAGCGCCTGCTGCACGCCTTCACCCGACACATCCCGCGTAATCGAAGGATTTTCGCTCTTGCGGGCAATTTTGTCAATTTCATCAATATAAATAATTCCGCGCTGCGCCTCTTCCACGTCCATATCTGCCACTTGCAGCAGCCGCAGCAAAATATTTTCCACATCTTCCCCGACATAGCCCGCTTCCGTCAGCGTCGTCGCGTCAGCCACCGCAAAGGGTACGTCTAGCATATCCGCCAAAGTCTGAGCCAGCAGAGTTTTGCCGCAGCCCGTCGGCCCGATTAACAAAATATTCGATTTTTGTAGTTCTACTTCTTCCGGCGGGTGTTTGCCGCTATTTTTGGCATGGATAAAGCTGAGGCGCTTGTAGTGGTTATAAACTGCCACCGAGAGTACCTTTTTCGCCTCATTTTGCCCGATCGCGTTTTCGTCGAGGTAATTTTTAATTTCCCTCGGCTTGGGAATTTGGCTCATCGACATACTTTTGCCCGAGGTAGCGCGGCGCTTTTGCGTGGTTTCCTGCTTCGGGGCCACAGCCGCTGCGGGCACTGCACTCGAATCAAACAACTCCTCATCTAAAATTTCATTGCACAAGTCAACGCATTCGTCGCAGATATACACCCCGGGCCCTGCGATCAACTTGCGTACTTGCTCTTGAGACTTGCCACAAAACGAACATTTTAGATGGGAGTCGTACTTAGACATAACAGCCTCTTATTTCAGTGGAGTGACATTCTCTCCCGCTGCCGGAAGGTTTTCTTTGGCGATAACTCGATCGACCAAACCGTAATTTTTGGCTTCCTCGGCTGACATAAAAAAGTCACGCTCTGTATCCGCCTCTAATTTGTCGATCGGTTGACCTGTGTGGTGCGCTAGCAGTTGATTCAGCTTACGCTTATGATAAAGGATTTCTTTGGCTTGAATCTCAATATCAACTGCTTGACCTTGAGCGCCTCCAAGCGGCTGGTGAATCATAATCCGGGAACTCGGAAGAGACATCCGCTTACCGTGGGCTCCTGCTGTCAGTAGAAATGCGCCCATACTCGCTGCCAAACCGTAACAAATCGTCACCACATCCGGGCGGATTTGCTGCATTGTGTCATAAATTGCCATGCCGGCCGTCACCGAGCCACCGGGGGAATTAATGTACATTTGGACATCTTTTTCTGGGTCTTCGGCATCTAGATACAATAGCTGAGCCACTATTGAGTCAGCAACTTCGTCGGTTACGGGAGTTCCTAAAAACACAATTCGCTCCCGCAGCAAGCGCGAGTAAATGTCAAAAGCCCGCTCGCCCATCCCCGACTGTTCTAGTACCATCGGCACTACATTGCTGGGGCTGGAACTGACATCAAAATCGTTATAGCTTGTAATTAGGTAATTGGAAGATTGAGATACAACCATAAGACACCAGTCAAGGATTCTAGACAATTTGCTGCTGCTGATGAAAGCTTTAAATTAAGCCGCCAGCTTTTAACTATTATGCCTCTTCTGAACAGATATCGGGGGAATGGGGAGTTTTGAGTTCTGAAATTGCTTTCTGCGCTGGGCGCCACGCTGGCGGGGCAATGAGTTAAAACACTTACTTGTAAATCATTGCTGCTTCTAGTGGACACCCCGAGCTTTTAGTAAGGATCAGGCGCACCCGGAGCTTGTAGTTAAGGATCAGGTGCGCCGCTAAAATCACGGTTGATTTAATGTCCCCAATTAGGACATTTGAACAAATTAAGTTCTATTCTTCGCCTACAACTTCCACTTCAACGCTCGTGGCTGCTTCTGCTGAATCTTCAGCGTCCGATTCTTCTGATTCTTCTGCTGCGGGAGTCAGAGAGCCTTCAGGTACGAGTTCGATTGTCCCTTTTTCTTCCAACCATTTCAGGGTTTTTTGTTTGAGCAAGTCTTCTGCTACAAATTCCTGCAACCTTTGGGGGTCAAAATCTCCTCTGGGAAACTGCTTTCTGATTTTTGCTACTTCTGCTGCTACTTCTGCAGGTTCAACAGATAAGGATTCCAGCTTGGCTACTTCTGCCAGAGCTAAATTCTGCTTGAGGCGCTCGACTGCTTCCGGGCGCGAGCGTTCCCGCATCGGGCCCATATTTTCTTCCGTAAACAGTTGGTTGATATCTATGCCGTAATTTTTCAATTGGACGGCTTGTTGATTCAACAAATAATCGATTTCGCGATCGACCATTGTTTCGGGAATTTCCACGTCTATGAGCTGCACGAGGGCTGCTGATATAGCTTTTTCCTTATTAGCGGATGTCTTGTTTTCTTGGTCTGCTTTAAACCGAGTTTCGAGCGATTCGCGCAGTTCTGCTAAAGTTTCAAACTCGCTGACTTCTTGGGCGAAGTCGTCGTCCAACTCCGGCAATTCTTTTTCCTTAAGTTCTTTGAGGGTAATCGTAAATACTGCCGGTTTTCCAGCTAGTTCTTCACTGCTATACTCTTCTGGGAACTGCACGGAAACTTCTCTAGTTTCTCCTGGATTCATCCCGATCATGCCTTGGATAAAGCCCGGTACAAACTGATTTTCCGATAATTCTACTTGGAAGTCTTCTGCTTCGCCACCGGGAATTTCTGCGGGAGTTTCGCCTTCGGGTGCTTCTGCAAATCTACCGGCGAAATCAACCAAAGCCGTGTCTCCCAACTGAGCCGGCCGGCCTTCTACGGGGATTAAAGTAGCTTTGTCCGATCGATATTTTGCCAATACCTCATCTACCTGAGCCTCATCATACTGAGCTTCTTCTGCTTGAAGCTGCAAACCTGTGTACTGGCCCAGTTTCACTTCGGGTTGTACATCAACCTTCGCCGAAAAAATCAGAGGCTGTTCAGGATCGAACTTAGCTAGTAATTCTTCAAACTCCGTGCTCAGTTCAAAACTGCCAATTGCGGCAATTTTTTCTTGTTCGAGGGCTTTTTGCAGGGAATCATTAATCAAATTTTCCAAAGCCGTCGCCTTCAAGCGAGTCTGGCCTAGGCGCTGTAGCAAAACTTGACGGGGAACTTTGCCTTTGCGGAACCCAGGAATATTAACCTCGCGAGCAAATTGTTTAATTACTTGCTCGTAAGCTTGTTTTGACTTTTCTGACGGTACTTCGATTTCCAGACCAATTTGGCTAGCTGGAAGTTTTTCCTGGGTTACTTTCATCGGCTTTTTTGATATTTAACAATAGTGTATTGACACTCCCTGACCTAAAGGACAGGGATTCTTAATTCAGCGACTGACCTTAAAATGTTGCGTCCTTTCGGCAATCCTCAAACTTTTTAACCGTAGAAATTCTACCAATTAACGAGCCTGATTCGCAGTCATCCCAGAGGGTCTATCTCCAAAAGCGTACTAGGATATTTACCTAGAGTTCGGGTATGCCCTACCCTACTTAACAAGACTAAATAGTTTGTTTCTCTGGTGGTTAAAGGAACTGTGTTAAGCCCCTAGCTGTTTATAGAGTTTTCGCCGCTCTTTGTCCCCCGGTTTACGCGCCCAAGTGTGTCGTTAACTGTTTTTATGCACTATGGCGCAGGAGTTTAACCTTGACTACTGTAGTCTACTAGAAATTTCCTGACTTTTAGGAAGGGATTTAAGAAATTAAAGCCGTCCTAGAAGGACAGGGTTTTAGACCCAATTTCCTTGATAAAATACATACAAATATGACTTTGCCTGCATTTTAATTTTGTACGCTTTGACTCGTAACGGCACAATTACAACACCTTTACCGGATGAGACTGTAAGTCATTGCCGGCTACTTTTTTGGCTCTTGCCAAATAGTTTTGGTTTGAGGATACTAGCTTTTGCTGCTAGGAATGTGGAGGTTAAGTCCACTAATTGCCGATGCACCATAGCACATATCGGCCTGTGATGTCAATCTTGCCGGCCCCGGCAGCTAGTTAAAGTCAATGGATGTGCCTGCGAAAATGCAGATATATCGCAAAACTTAACCGGATGCGGATTGGGCGTGGGCGATCCTCTTCTGCAAGCTTCGCTAACGGCAAAAGATGCTAAACTGGCATTGGGTACGATCGCACGGATCAATCGGGAAGTCCGATCGCCCGTTTCGGTTAACTGCACCATTGCCATCCTCTCATGCTCCTGATATCGCATAACATTAATTAAGTTTGATATTGAGAATTGCAGTTATTTAAATTTTTGATTTTGATCGTTTAGACTTTAATTTGTGGAGGAAACTAATTTGTCTCAATCCTATCGAGTTGCCATTTTAGGAGCTACCGGCGCAGTTGGTGCCGAGTTGCTAGAACTATTGCACAGCCGGAGTTTTCCGATTTCTGACTTGAAGCTGCTGGCTTCGGAACGTTCAGCAGGCACTACCTTGCCTTTTGGCGGTGAGATGCTGCCGGTCGAAGCAGTGTCGGCGCGATCTTTTGATAATGTAGATTTGGTGCTCGCTTCGGCAGGTGGCTCGACTTCTAAGTTATGGGCTCCGCAAGCGGTGGCAGCCGGAGCCGTGGTAATTGACAATTCTAGCGCTTTCCGCATGGATGCGACCGTACCGCTAGTGGTTCCAGAAGTCAATCCCCAAGCGGCCACAGCTCACCGAGGTATAATTGCTAATCCCAACTGCACGACTATTTTGATGGCAGTTGCTGTTTGGCCACTTCACAAAGTTAGGCCGGTAAAGCGCATCGTTGTAGCGACTTACCAGTCTGCCAGCGGGGCGGGGGCGAGGGCAATGGAGGAAATGAAAGCTCAAGCAAGAGCAATTTTGCAGGGGGAAACGCCCCAAACAGATATATTTCCCTACCCTCTAGCATTTAATTTGTTTCCGCACAACACGCCGATTAATGATTTGGGGTATTGTGAAGAAGAGATGAAAATGGTAAACGAAACTCGGAAGATATTTGGTACGGACGAGATTAAAATTACGGCAACTTGTGTGCGGGTTCCCGTACTGCGTGCTCATTCGGAAGCGATTAATCTAGAGTTTGCAGAGCCTTTTAGCGCGATCGAGGCCAGGGAAATCTTAAAGCAGGCAAGCGGGGTTAAGCTGGTAGAAGACTGGCAAGCTAATTATTTCCCGATGCCTGTCGAGGCCAGCGGTAAGGATGACGTGTTAGTCGGCAGGATTCGCCAAGATATTTCTCACCCCTGCGGGTTGGAGATGTGGCTGTCTGGCGATCAAATCCGCAAAGGGGCGGCTTTAAATGCGGTGCAGATAGCTGAGTTGCTGGTCCAAAAAAATTTGTTGCGAACCCCAGTGGCGGCGGCTTCTAATTAGGGGAACCCTGGCAATTGGGAAATTGAAATTGGGGATTTTAGATAAACCTTTCATCTGAAATCAAAAATTTAAAATCAAACATCAACAGTCTAAAATCGGAGAAAGTGTGGTAAAGTTTGGACGGGTTCTGACTGCAATGATTACGCCGTTTAAGGAAGACGGCAGCGTTAACTATGCGGTAGCAGAACAATTGGCAGTTCATTTAGCCGATCGCGGTACTGATAGCTTGGTAGTGTGCGGCACTACTGGCGAGTCTCCCACTATGACCTGGGATGAAGAGTACGAATTATTTCAGGTGGTACAAAAGGCGGTGGCCGGTAAGGCGTTGGTAATCGCAGGAGCAGGCTCTAATTCTACTTCAGAAGCAGTCGCAGCTACGAAAAAAGCAGCTAAACTAGGGTTAGATGGTTGTTTGCAGGTGGTTCCTTATTACAACAAGCCGCCGCAAGAAGGTTTGTACAATCATTTTCGGGCGATCGCGCAATCTGCTCCAGAATTGCCTATAATGTTATATAACATCCCCGGTCGCACGGGTCAGAATATGTTGCCGGAGACGGTGGCTCGATTGGCCCAAATCCCCAACATTGTGGCCGTAAAAGAAGCAAGTGGCAACTTGGATCAAGCAAGTCAAATTCGGTGCTTGACATCCCCTGAATTTGCCATCTATTCTGGAGATGATTCCCTAACTTTGCCAATGTTGGCAGTAGGAGGATCTGGTGTAGTTAGCGTAGCCAGCCATCTGGTAGGAGAGCAACTGCAACAGATGATCAAAGCTTTCGAGGCCGGTCAAGTTCAAGTCGCTACCCAGATTCACTTGCAACTTTTTGACCTGTTTAAAGCTCTTTTTCTCACCACAAATCCCATTCCCGTCAAGACAGCTCTCAAGCTTCAAGGCTGGGATGTAGGCTCCACCCGTCCGCCCCTGTGCGATCCGCCCGTTGAGGTAACTCAAAAGTTAAAGGACGTACTGAGTCAGCTAGCAGCAGTATCAGCTAGCAAGACGAGCGAGAACGAGTTTTCAGACAACTGAATATTTGGTTGTCATCAGTCATCAGTCATCAGTCATTAGTTATGAGCTATGAGTTATTAGCTGATAATTAAGAATTGCTGATCGAGGATTGGAGACAACTGACTGCACGGGAGAGTAAAACCCCGTAGGGGAGTTTTCCACAAATATCTTGGAAAAAATCGCCCCCATCAACGAACAACAGATAAACACCTCCCAAAAAGCTTGTCTTGAACAGGCAGGATGCCTGTTCCACAGGGATTATTGGAGAGGTATAGACAGTAGGCGACAGACGACAGACAACAGTCAACAGCGAACAGCCAACAGTCAACAGTCAACAGTTAACAGACCACAGACCCATAACAAAAATAACTAACAAAGGATACGCATGATCAAAAATACAACTGCATCTGCTCTAAAAGTTATTCCCCTCGGCGGGCTGCACGAAATCGGTAAAAACACTTGTGTGTTCGAGTACGGCGACGAAATCATTCTTTTAGATGCCGGTTTAGCGTTCCCGACAGATGGAATGCACGGGGTAAATATTGTCCTCCCAGACATGACTTACCTGCGGGAAAACAGCCACAAAATTAAAGGTATGATCGTGACACACGGTCACGAAGACCACATCGGGGGGATTCCTTACCACCTCAAACAATTTGAAATTCCGGTCATCTACGGCCCCCGTTTGGCGATGGCTTTGCTAGCCGGAAAACTCGAAGAAGCCGGAGTGTCTCACCGCACTGAATTGAGAACGGTTCGACCCAGGGATACTGTCAGAATTGGCAAGAATTTCTTAGTCGAATACATTCGCAACACTCACTCGATGGCCGACAGTTTTACTGTGGCAATTCACACTCCCGTCGGAATTGTGATCCACACTGGAGACTTTAAAATTGACCACACTCCTGTAGACGGCGAGCATTTTGATTTGCAAAAGCTGGCGGAGTACGGCGAGAGAGGCGTACTATGCTTGATCAGCGATTCTACTAACTCGGAAGTTCCCGGTTTTACCGCTTCGGAACGTTCTGTGGCGCCGAATTTAGACAGAATTATCGCTCAAGCACCGGGACGGATAATGCTGACGACTTTTGCTTCGTCGGTACACCGATTGCAAATTGTTTTGGACTTGGCTAAGAAAAACAATCGCTATGTCGGAGTGGTTGGCCGGTCGATGCTTAACGTCATCGCTCACTGCCGCAATCTCGGCTACATCAAATGCGAAGATAGTATTTTCAAACCGCTGAAAGAAATCCGCAATTTGGCTGAAGACAAGGTACTGATTTTAACTACAGGTTCCCAAGGCGAACCGATGGCGGCGATGACTCGCATTGCTAACGGCGAACATCACGAACTGAAAATCAGAAAGGGCGATACAGTCATTTTCTCCGCTAATCCGATTCCGGGAAATACGATCGCAGTGGTAAACACGATCGATAAACTGATGATGCTGGGAGCACACGTGGTGTACGGCCGCGACAAAGGCATTCACGTTTCGGGTCACGGTTGTCAAGAAGACCAAAAGTTAATGATTAACATGACTCGTCCCAAGTTCTTCTTGCCAGTGCACGGGGAACACCGGATGCTGATCCAGCACTCCAAGACGGCTCAAAGCATGGGCATTCCCGCTAGCAATATGGTGGTTATTGATAACGGCGATGTCGTAGAATTAACTGAAAATTCGATGCGAGTCGCTGGTCAAGTGCCTTCAGGAATTGAATTGGTAGATGCTTCTCGATCGGGCGTTGTCAAAGCCAGCGTCCTCAAGGAACGTCAGCAGTTGGCTGGAGATGGCGTTGTAACTGTAGCGGCGGCTTTGAATTGGGAAGGCAAATTAGTTGCCAAACCAGAAGTTCACTTGAAAGGTGTAGTGACATCAGCCGATCGGGCGGAGGTGATCAAATTAATCACTCAAACCATTGAAACAGTTTTGAGCGATCGTTGGTCAGAATTTGTCAAACCCGCCACTGCTGACTCGCAAGTTGACATTGACTGGGTAGGAGTTCAAACGCAAATAGAAAAGGCTATTCAGCGAGTGATGCGCCGGGAACTGCAAAGCAATCCGCTGCTGGTATTCCTGATGCAAATTCCAGAAGAAGCAGTGCGATCGGAAAAAGCAGCAGTATCTCCGGGTTCCCTGGAAGCACCTAAGCTATTATCATCGCCATCATCGGCATCGCCATCATCGGCATCGCCATCCTTGCCATCTCCTGCCAATCAGGTGACGGGCCGGCGCCGTCCCCGGACTGCTGCAAAAGTAGCTTCCGTCGCCTCCTAGTACGATCGTGATTGGCAACCGCAGATGAACGCAAATAAACGCAGATAGATTAAATTAAATCATTATCTGCGTTCATCTGTGTTTATTTGCCCCCATCTGCGGTTGCCAAAAAAAATCAGAGGAATTAAAACTTTGATTTGCAACCGCAGATAAACACAAAAAATAAACGCAGATAGATTCAATAACTATCTGCGTTCATCAGTGTTTATCTGCCTGCATCTGCGGTCAAAAATCAACCACCAGCAACCGCCGGTACAATACTCACTTCATCACCATCCTTAAGAGCAGTTTCTGTACCTTCCAGAAACCGGATGTCTTCACTGTTGACGTAAAAGTTGAGAAATCTGCGAGGTGCTCCTTGTTCGTCGCACAGGCTCTTTTTGATGCCGGGACAATTTGTTTCCAGCGATTCAATCAGTTCGGAAATGTTGCCGCCGCCGCATTCTATTGTGGCTTGATTGTTGGTGAATTTTTGCAGGGGAGTGGGAATTAAAACTTTAACAGTCATTTTTTTAGTCCTTAGTCAGTAGTCCTTAGTCAGTAGTCCTTAGTCAGTAGTCAGTAGTCAACAGTCAACAGTCAACAGCTTGATAACTAATGACCAATGACTAATGACCAATGACTAATGACTATTAAACCGAAACTTGTTGCCATTCTAAACGTTCGAGGGTGCGGGCGCGCTCTAGGGCACGCTCGAAGGCTTCTATTTTTGGTTCGAGGGTGATGGGTTCGCCGATGTAACCTTGGACGGCTTCTTGAGTTTTTAAGCCGTTGCCGGTAATGTAGGCGACGGTAGTTTCGTCGGGGTCGATTTTACCTGCTTCTACGAGTTTCTTCAAGACTGCAATTGTAGTGCCGCCTGCGGTTTCGGTGAATATGCCTTCAGTTTCTGCTAGCAGTTTCATGCCTTCGATGATTTCGGTGTCGCTGACGGATTCAATATTGCCGCCTGTTTTGCGGGCGATGTCGAGGGCGTACATACCGTCGGCTGGATTGCCGATCGCGATCGACTTAGCAATTGTATTCGGTTTCACCGGTTTGACGAAATCACGGCCTTCGCGGAATGCTTGGGCGATGGGGGAACAGCCGTCAGCTTGGGCACCGCTGAATCTGACTTTCTTTTCGTCCACTAAACCGACTTCGATGAATTCATTAAAGCCTTTGTAAATTTTTGTGAACAAAGAGCCGGAAGCGAGGGGAGCGACGATGTGATCGGGCAATTGCCAGCCTAGCTGTTCGGCAACTTCGTAGCCGAGGGTTTTTGAGCCTTCGGAATAGTAAGGACGCAAGTTGATATTGACAAATCCCCAGCCATGTGTATTGGCGACTTCGCAACAGAGACGGTTAACTTGGTCGTAGTTGCCGTGAACTGCCATGACAGTTGGATTGTAAATCAGCGTGCCGAGGACTTTGCCTGCTTCTAAGTCGGAGGGGATGAAGACTACGCAGTCGAGTCCGGCGTGGGCGGCGATCGCAGCCGTGGAGTTAGCTAAATTGCCGGTGCTGGCACAGGATACCGTTGTGAAACCCAATTCTCTCGCTCTGCTGAGGGCGACTGACACCACTCTGTCTTTAAAGCTGAGAGTGGGCATATTGACGGCATCGTTTTTAATATAAAGATTTTTTAGACCGAGGCGGCGCGCCAACCGATGGGATTTTAATAGGGGAGTCATCCCAGTGCCGACATCGATGACGTTATCTGTAGCGACTGGTAAAAATGCGCGGTAGCGCCAGATCGAGTTGGGGCCGGCTGCGATGGTTTGGCGAGTGACGCTGCGGCGGATGGCGTCGTAGTCGTACTTGACTTCAAGCGGGCCAAAACAGCAATCGCAGACGTGCTTGGCTTGGAGTTCGTACTCTTCGCCGCATTCTTTACATTTGAGGGCTGTGAAGGTTGCTGCTGTGGATTGTGTTCTGGTGGCCTGGGTCATAGCTCAACTCTCTAGTTTTGCGATGTTTGTTAATTCTTGTGCAAGATTAGCACGGTCACTTTACCCCCGTCAACAATACCCGACTTTTTTAGTCGGGATTGATTTTTCAGTTAAACAGCGGTGTATTTAACTTGGATATTTGGGCGGGCGGGACGCCCACCCCACAAGGATTTGGCTTGTTTTCAGGATCGGGATCTTAATCCAGATTTTCAGGCCCGCACGCAAGCCCGATCGATCTCAAAGAGGATTTGCCGCCGGAATTGTTACAAAACTTAATAAAACTTTTTTGGGCTAACAATTGGGCAGTCGTGCGATCGAACACAACTACAAAACCTCGAATTTTTGATTAACTGAGGTGTTGCACCATTCTCAAGAACAGGCAAGATGCCTGTTCCACAAGAGATGAATTTTCTTGTGGAACAGGCATCTTGCCTGTTCATAAAAAGCTTATTGAGAATGGTGCAACCTAATTTCAGATTAACCAACTTAGCCTACCCGCCGCTGACGGGGGGGATGAGTACAACTTCGTCGCCGTCTTGGAGGATGGTGTCGGGGGAGACGAATTCCAGGTTGAGGCCGAAGCGGGTGCGATCGCGCCATTGTTCTAATTGAGGATATTGGGCGATCGAGTTTTCGAGCACTTGAGACACTGGGGTTTCGGGAGGAAGTTCTAATGTAAGTTCCGAAACGCCGTAGGCTTCACCGAAGGCGGCGAACAGTTTAACGGTGATGGTAATCGAAGAGTTGGACACGGCGGTTGAGTGCGATCGACGGTTTGGCAATTATCAACTACACCATACAATTAATTAGGAATTAGGCGCGCCGAGGCTTAGAATTGAAAGCGGCAACCTCTAGTTAAGTTTTACCCCATCGGGTAAAGATGATAGTTGATTGCAGCAAAAACTCTAAACACGATTGTATGCCGATCGCTTTCACCAACCAGGCGTTAGAAGCAGTTAGCATCCACTTAGATGCAGCTAGCTAAGGTCTAGTTGGCGGCTATTGATGCTACTGTGAGACTCATTTTTGACGCGGCAGTATAGATACTTTACGGTAATTGTGGGAGAGTACAAAAAAGATCGCACTAAATTTAGCAGTCAACAACGCAGACCAGGCCCTGTCAACCCGCTTATCCTGACGAATTCTCAGGTTATCAAGTGCGGATTGTAATGGTCAAACCTTTACCTGCTTAGCAAGCTAGCCGTTTTATCTAAGAAGAATACTGAAGTTAACGCGATAGAAATATATGGCAAATAACGATTTTAAAGTGCTTCAAATTATTGAAGCTAAAGGCTGGTATGCCTTTGGGAGTACGAAGCAAAGCCAGCACGTTGAGAGATGGGTAAGACCTGTCGTGTGTTGGGTTTTAATAGAAGATAAAAAAAAGCGACGGGTTGTGACAGCTACCGCTAGCTATCAGATCCAGATTGACGACAAAGAAGTCGAGTTTTTTGCCCACGAAAGCGAAATCCAAGATCTGGAGAGTCTCCCGAAGTCTGTCTCGGTATCGGAATTTCTGAAAACAGAAGATTGAGAGAAGGGCAGAAGGAGATAATTTAACAAGTTATTAATTATTCCTTAGTGATTCCTTAAACTTGCTGTCGGATTCTATTGGAATTAGAGGCAGAAGCTCTAGATTGGGGACAGGGGGAAACGAGGACAGGGGGAGAATTTATACTTTTGCCTTGCCTTCTGCATCTTGTCTCCAATGCCTTAAGTAGCCCAAAAAATAAAGAGGCCGGAAGATTGCTGGCAATGCCAACACGCTTCCGACCTTGCTGAATAACAGGGTATGCATATGTTTTTAAAGTATGGCAGGGAGGCTTTTGAGATATCAAGAGGACTATTGCAATCACCCACTTTTGCTTTCAGGCTGTGTTTGCAAGGCTCCTATTATTTTAGACTGAGAATTTGAAAATTGAGAGGGGGGAGGCTTACAGGTTAAGGATTCTAGCTATTTATCTGTAGCGGGTGCTACAAAAAATGGTGGCATTTGCGGACGATCGCACCTTCTCGCTAAATTGTTTGCACTCAAAGCTGAAAGTTCGATCGCCCGCTGCCACCGCTGCGACATCAAACCCCAGTAGCGACAGGTTCAGGCTTCTGCTGCCGCATCCGCCGCCCCAGCAGGGCCATCTGCACGCCGCCGGCCGGCCCTAAAGTCACCCCTCGGCGTTTGGCCTGTACGGGCTTTTTCTCGGCCAATACTAGGTCGAAATCCCGCAAAATGGTTGCCAGCACCAGTTTCATCTCCAACTGCGCCAGCGCCAAGCCGATACAGCGGCGGCTGCCGCCTCCAAAAGGCAAATACTCATAAGGCGAGAATTGCCTCTCCAAAAACCGTTCCGGTTTAAATTGCAGCGGTTCTGGATACAAATCCTCCCGTCTGTGGGTCAAATAAATCGAGCCGATGACAACCGTGCCCGGTTCGAGTTGATATCCCATCAGTTCCACGGGCGTGAGCACTTCTCGCGCAAACGTCAGCATTGCCACGGGGTAAATTCGCAGCGTCTCCTGACAAACTGCACTCAGGTAAGGTAAGCGGAAAATCTCCATCGGGTCGGGATTTTCCCCCAAACTGTCCAATTCTTGCAGCAACTTCTGGCGCACCGAGGGCAAGTGGTGAATCCAGTAAAACGCCCAAGCTAGGGCCGTTGCTGTGGTTTCGTGGCCTACAAACAGCAGCGTTATCAACTCGTCACGCAATTCTTCATTGGTCATTGGTTGACCGTTTTCGTCGCGCGCGGCCATCATTAAGCTGAGAATGTCGGTGCGGCTGGCGTCTGGTTGCTGTCTGCGTTCTTCAATTTCGGCATAGATTAGTTCCTCAACTTTCCGCTGCCGCTGTTTCATGCGTCCCCAAGGACTCCAAGAACCCCAATCTTGCTGCATCCAGCCGAAAAATAGCATACTCGATCGCAGCGGAGAGCCGGTCATATCGAGGACTGAGGCAAGTAAGGGCCTGATCTCTTCCAATCGCGGCCCGTCATCCATGCCGAAGACAGCTTGCAAGATTACCCGCATGGTGACTTCCTGCATCGCGCTGCGAGCCACAAAAGGTCGATCGACCGACCACTTGCTGGCAACATCTTGAGCGATATCGCAAATTAGTTGGCCGTAATTCCGCATCCGTTCCCCGTGAAAGGGTGGCATCAATAATTGGCGCTCGCGTTTGTGCCTTTCTCCCGAGAGAATAATCATGGATTGTTCTCCCAGCATAGGTTTGAGAATACTATTCAGCCTGCCTGGAGCGTGAAACGCGTTGCTGTTGAGCATCTCCTGAACAGCTTGCGGGTGGTGGATCATCACCAATGGTTTCCCGTTGTTCACTTGAGCTGTGAAAATGTCGCCGTATTGTTTGGCACATTTATCCATGAATGTCAGGGGATCGCCGATCCATTGAATTAGCTGCACAAAGGGTGGATCTGTGGGGCCGTTAGGTAGTGTCATAGGAATTACCTGGGTTTGGATCGCAGGACTTAGCAGGATCAACAAATATCAAAGGGTTTGAAGGTTTGTTCAATCCCTCCCAACCCTTGTTTTTAAAGGGAGAATTGCGTAAGTCCCATCTCCAATAATTTTAATAGCTTATTCTCGAACGGTGCTCAAAATATCCTCTCCAAGCTCTGTAAAACGAACAGTTTTGATTTGCCAAGGAGCATAACTGGTTAAAGTTTGGCGCACGCCCCCGAACAAACCTAACATTTGACAACTGGACAGATTTTGCAATTTCTGCCGTGAACTTCCCGATGCACGAAGATCCACGGTAGCTATTCCGAGGTCGCGATCGATCTTGAGGCGATAACCAGCCAAACCAAGACTATCGAAAATCTGCTGCTTTAACACTTCATTAACCGCCGATGACATTAACTGGTTCTCTGGGCCTGTAACTGTTTCCGGCTTCAGAGTTTGACACAAATTGTCTACCTTATAAACCGTAACGGTGCCAGTATTCTCTGCGAGGGCAGCACTGCCTAAAACTGAGGCAACAGAGTTAGAAGGCTGCGTTAATTGACTTGAGCCAGCCTCAATTTGATTTCCCGTTAGCTGTAGGTGTTGGAACTGACGGGGGCTGGCTGAGAGTTGGCTCTGGTTTTCGGTTGAGGTAGCTGCATCTGAACTAGAACAACTGCTACCGCCCATCAAAATTAACCAAATGCCTAAATATCCTAACTGTTTGCAGATACGGTTCATAGTTTTTAATACTCAACTAAACTTCTGTGTACGGAGGGTGAACTTTGGTAGTAGAAAGCAGTTAGTCCCTGATTACACTCACTTAGAAGTATTTCTAGGTATCCGTAATACGGAGATGAAAACAAGTTAAGAGTTCTGGTCAATACCTTCATTTTCATGTTCGATCAATCTGGCACAGGAAGTATTAGTCCTCATTTGTGCAACCCTGCAGTCTCCGTATCTCAGCAGATAAAGCTAGGGGCCCCGATCGCACAGTGATATCAAATACCGTGTCAGTAGGTGTGATGTACCGTTGCAATTCGAGCCATTCCAATATCTGAGGTAAAGAGCCTCTTTCCGGTTTGCGACAGTCCGAGCTGGATTAGTAGTAAAGAGGACAGAATTCCGACTGGCGCGCGCATTTTAAGCTCGGCTTCGGAGCGCTTTTTTAACAGCGCCGAAATCGCGGTTAGAGGGAATGTGCAAGTCGCGAACAATATCAAAACTTACGCATTGAGAGCAAAGAAACCGGGTTGTTTAACCAGGCATAACGGCTGCAACGAAGTGTTTTCGTAAAAAAAACTGGTTTCTGGTCAAGTCGCGAATCACATACTTCCTCAGTCAGCGGATCTTTAACGAACAGGCGTGTCAAGGGTGTTATCGCAGCATTCGGTGATTTTTGTGTCGATTCCCATCAAAAAGAGTGAGAAAATCATGAAACAGCAATTATTGACAAAAGTTTTGGTGGCAACAGCGATCGCCCTCAGCGGCCTGACGGTTGCTTCTGGACCGAGTTACGGTCGGCGAGCACCGGGGGAAAGTGGATTTTGGTGTAACACCTCGACCGGTGCGCCGGTGACGGCGTACAAAAACCCTCAAGGTGCCGTAGAGCCTTGGATTGAGTGGACTTCCGATTATTTCTCCGGTTCTGGCTACGATCCGGCAACTCGGTGTCAATTAGTGAGTCAACGCCTCGAAATCTATCGCCGCCAACGAATGCTTAAGTACATTACTGCGGGCCAAATGAACGGCCAGAACGTCATCTGCACGGCAAATCAAATCAATGGGCGGTGTCAAAATTTGATTTATACCCTCAGACCCGGCCAAGACCCGATCGGCTCTTTGTATAATTTGTTGGCTTGGCGCCAAGGATATGTCGGGATGCCGTCTTTTGATGAAACCAGTAAAATTCCTTACATTGATGTCAGCGAAAAGCTAGGGGAAAACATGGATGATGAGGCGCAACAGCCCTCTTTTTCCCCGCCGTCGGGACAGCCTTAAAGATTGGCAAATTTTCCATCCGATCACCAATTCCAAGGATTGAGGTGGAAAATTTGGCGCGTCAAACACAGGTACGCATCCCGACGGGAATATCTTCTGGTTCTGGGACGATCGTCCGTCCGGCAGCAGGGCCAAATCTATAGGGTGCTTACTAACTAGCACGTTGTGGCGATCGGACTTGTCACCGACGACAGCCTCCTCTACCCACTGCTAGGAGCTCTGAGGCGGCTGGGCGATACCGATCTGGCGATCGTTCTGTTTCGCAGCGCGATCGAGTATAAAATAGCACCATTTAGCATTGAACCCGGAGCGGTGTCTGAGGCAGTGTTGGCAGTCGGCTTTCCTGCAGGTGCTGAGGTTGGGGGTTTGGCGGTGACACGGGCTTAGTTTCGGTGCCGCTACCCAAATCTTTGCCTCAAGGTTATAGCTTGGGCTATACAAATGAGGTTAAAATCGGTATGAGTCGCGACCCGATTTTTAATGCCAAAGGTTTCTTGATTGGGATTAACTGTAGGGGCAAGTATCGAGATCCAAATTTTGGCGTATATGCTTTTGAAGATGGAAGTGAACCAAAAGCGGAATTATTGGAGAAAATGGTTAAATCCAGTTGGGGAATTCCGATTAGTATATAGCAGTTCGCCTCGTTTCATCTAGGGAGTTATCGATGAATGTGTGGAGTTTGCGGTTTGACGCGCTGACAATCATCTTGACAGGTGCATTAACAGTGACGGCGGTTGTCAGCCAACAATATGCTGCCTGTGCCAAAACAGCCGAAGAAATTGCCCAGCTAGCGACGTTGACAACTGTGGAAGTCAACAACACGCTGGGTTTTTTTGCTAGTGGATCGGGAGTAATTATTGCCAAACAGGGTAATATATACACTGTTCTGACAGCTAATCATGTGGTGGCAAGCCTCGCTCAAAAATACAGCATTCGCACTCATTTGGAGAAGGATTATGCTGCGATTAGAATACAGCGCCTACCGAAAAATGACAGGGATATAGACTTGGCTTTGATACAGTTTCAGAGCCGAGAACAGTATCCAGTAGCACCAATGGGCGAGTCAGAACGTGCTGTTGTCGGTTCTGCTATTTACGTTTCTGGCTATCCACTGCCAATTTCGGGATTTGAACGAAAACTTGAGTTTACTGCTGGTATCATCTCTTCTCGCTTGGGCAGCGCCTCATCAGGGTATCGTCTGCGCTACCAAGCTGTAACCAGGCGCGGGATGAGCGGCGGGCCTGTATTTGATGCTGATGGCAGGGTGGTAGGAATTCACGGCCAGGGGGATACTGTTGGCACAATTAGGAGTCAGTGGAACGGTCAGATTGAGGAGATTAAAACGGGGTTGAATGCAGCAATCCCGATCGATGCTTTTAGGGAGTTGCTATCACAAAATAAGCGAAACAGCTTTGATATTCTCAGCAATCTTTCTATCAGCAGCGCCTTCGATCAAAACCAACCGAATCGGGGTTATGGAGGATTTGTGTGCGATACCTCGACCGGGGAACCAGTTACTGTGTATCAAAATCCGCAAGGGTTCAGGGAGCCTTGGATTCGCTGGAATTCTAATTTCTTTTCTAGTTCGGGCTACGATCCTCTAACTCGCTGCCAACAAGTGACTCAGCGCCTTGAGAATTATAACCGCAATAAACAGCTAAATTATGTGACTGTGGGTATTATAAATAACCAGAAAGCGATTTGCACGAGTAGCCGCGTTAATGGGCCTTGCGAAGGTTTGATCTACACGCTGCGCCGCGATCAAGATCCGACTCCTGCACTTAGCAGTTTTTTTGTTTGGCTGGGGAATCAAAAGGCTGTGCCTTCTCTTTCTGAAAGCGGTACTGTGCTTTATATCGATGTCCGGGAACGGCTGGAACAATTTTAGATTGGGATTTGATATTTGTGATGGATTAGTAATGGGTAAACACAGAACCGCGACTTTTTGCAGAAGTCGGGGTTCTCAAACAACTACTTATTAGCTTAAAAATTGAGATATTTTACTTATTTATCATTCACATAATAGAACTAATGATTTTTTGGAACACGGAAGCTATAAAATTACTCTTACATTAATCCAATTCAAATTTTTCCGGTATCAAGCATGACAGCAACTACCCCGCAGGCAACGTCAACAACGCCCGCTTTTTGCGAAGGCATTCAATATTTTTCTGAAACAGTCCCTGGTTTTGATACTTATGGGAAAACACCTGCGATCGCCGAGGGGAGCAAGTCGATCGCCGATCCTGCCGATCCCGTCGCCGTCTTTCAAACGATGCTGGGAGCAGACGCGCTGCGCTACCTGACGCTGCAAGTCACCGCTAGCAAGGCATCGGGACATCCAGGGGGTTTTGCTAGCCAAGCTGAGGCTTATGCCGCTTTGGTGATGCTCGGACACAAGAACATTGTCACCGAAGTCGGCCATCACGCCCCCGGCTTTTACAGTGCCATGTTTCTCGATCGATCTTTAGAGGATATGGGAATTTTCAACGTGCAGCAAGTGCGCGATAAATTCCGAGAAAAAGACGGTTTGTTAGGACATCTTTCCGGTTTCATTCCCGGCCTTTTAGCGCCTGCAGGCCCCCTCGGACAAGGGCAGCATTTCGCAATGGCAGGAGCGCTTTTGCACCGCGAAAAACTGTTTGCTTTCACAATGGGCGACGGCGGCATGGGCGAACCCTATCCGATGAGCAGCATGGCGCATTTCCACACAGCTTATCCGAGCGTTACTAACTTTTTGCCTGTGTTGGTTTGGAACGGATATTCTCAGGAACATCACAGCATGGTTTCGACTAAAACTAATGCTGAAATGATTGCTTATTGGCAAGGCAACGGTTTTGAAGAAGTTATCTTAGTTGATGCTAAGGAATTTGACGATAAAAATCAACCGGAAGATTATGTTGACAGCACTGCTTTTTCGCTCGAACAGCGCATGGCATTTACCAAAGCTGTTTTACAAGGAGTTGACAAAGCGGCAAAATCTGCTCTCGGCGGCAAGTTAACTGTGTTTATTATCAAACAGTTGAAAGGTGCCGGTGTCCACGCGCGCGGCGCAAAATCTCACAACCTTTATCCGAAAGATACGCTGGATGCTCCCCACATTATCAGTGCTTTAAAAGAGCGCGCTTTGACTGCGGCCGCTTGGGAGTTGGTGCGGACAAATTGCGAGCGTGCGGGCGGCGGGCCGGCGGCAAAAACAGTTGTTACTGAGTTTACATTGCCACTGGCAGATTTAGGTGAATTGCCTTTGGAAGAATTTGCAGTTGGGGGAGAAGCGAAGATTTCGACAACAGCAATGGGACGTTTGGTAGGGAAAGTTGGCGAGCGCGATCGGACTTTTCTTGTCACTAATGCTGACGGCAATGAAGCATCGGCAATTGCCAATATCAACCAAGCTCTTAAGATTATTCACCCGACGACAGATGCCCTGTACAATCAATCGCCAAACGGTCAAGTTTACGAACCTTTGAGCGAAGATGCTTGCGCCGGTTTAGCGGTAGGTTTATCGCTATTCGGAGCGCGGAGTTTGTGGTGTTCCTACGAATCTTTTGCCATTAACGGTTTACCAATTTGGCAAACTGTAACCCAAGCAATGGCAGAATTGCGCCGTCCAACTCCGGCAACTGTCACCTTATTTACAGCGGGTGCATTGGAACAAGGTCGCAACGGTTGGACGCACCAGCGGCCGGAAATTGAGGCTTATTTTGCGGCGATGATGCGGAATGGAAATGTGTTTCCTTTGTTTCCACCGGATGCTAACAGCATTCAAGCTTGTTACGAGTGGGCTTTGACTGCTAAGAATAAGGGAGTTGTGATTACTGCGAGCAAGTCACCACTGCCAATTCGCACTACTTTTGAACAGACTCGCCAAGGTTTGCAAGACGGTGGAATAGTGCTACACGAAATAGCAGGAGATAAGAAAGTTGTGTTTGCAGTTGTCGGCGACATGACGTTAATGCCAGTGTTTGAAGCGGCGGCATTTTTAGAAACAGAAGGGATTGGAGTGCGGATTGTTTCTGTTGTGAATCCCCGGCGTTTGTATCGTGCTAGCGATGTTGCTTGGGATACTTGTTCCGAAGCTGACGGCGGCTTTTTGAGCGATGATAAATTTGCCGAAATGTTTGGCGGAGATGCCTTGATTGGCGTGACAGGCGGTGCTTCTGGGATGTTAGAACCTGTGATGCTTCGCAGCAATTGCAAGCGGGATACTTTCGCTTGGAAGCGGGGGGAAACTACTGCTAGTGCTGGTCAGTTGATGGCGTTTAACGGGTTGACTGCTGAGGCGTTGACGAAAAGGGCGATCGAGCTAGTTCATTAAGTTAGAATGTGAGTGAATGCCCCTGCCTGGTTTGTGCTGGGTAGGGGCTAGTAATATTTAAAATATGATGGTGATACCTATGACAGCAAAAATTTTAGAAGAAAGGCGAAGAACATGAAAGCTTTAAAAAAGCGCTCGCTAATATGAAAATTTATAACTTTGATATTAAATCTATTAGGAGCGGAATTATTCCTATTTCTCTTCTCGACCTCTGCGTGAATCAGCGTCAATCCCTTGTCCGGGGCGGTTAATACATTCTCTTTTTTTAACCGCAGATACAGGCAGATAAACACAGATTAACGCATATGAATTAGATAAATTCCTGTTGCACAGTCCGTGATTTTTGACTATTGACTAGATTTGACGCCCGACGATGCTACCGGATTTGATATGATAGGATTCTACAGCTACACGTGCAGCTTTACAGCACTTCCGGATGTTATGAGGTACAGTAGCAGCAATTAGTAAACCAGTTTTTGAGATGTTTCGGATTAATTAA